>NZ_JAIMIA010000032.1:0-30000 GCF_019966495.1 Tateyamaria pelophila
GATTTGCTGCTGCTCATAAATGCAAACGCTACAAAAATCCCCAACAATCAAAAAGACGGCCCTCACCGGAGGAATACTTCTAATGGAATGAATACGCCGATGATCAGTCCCGACCGTTTTCTCGCAGATCTTGAGCGTTTGCGCCATTTTGGTGCCGCAGGTGTCGGCAAGGGCGTGGTACGTCCGGCCTATACCGCGCCGGATGTCGAGGCGCGGGATTGGCTGGCCGCACGCATGACAGAAGCAGGGCTTGCGCCACGCTTTGATGCAATGGGCAATCTTTTTGGCCTTGCGGACGGGCCATCGCTGCTGCTGGGATCACATTCGGACAGTCAGCCGACCGGGGGGTGGCTGGATGGCGCGCTGGGCGTCATCGCCGCGCTGGAAGTCGCGCGGGCCAGTCGAGAGGCGGGTGGTCCTGCGATATCGGTGGTATCCTTCGAGGACGAAGAAGGCCGGTTCGGGGTGACGACCGGCTCTGCCGTCTGGTCAGGTGGTCTTTCTCTGGCCGAGGCGGACGTGTTGACGGATCATGACGGAGTCTCCTTGGCCCAAGCGCGTGCGATCCTTGGGGACCGTGTCGGCCCGGACATCGACCCGGCGCAGTTCACCGGCTTTGTCGAGATGCATATCGAGCAAGGCCCGACACTCGACACAGTCGGAGAGCAGATCGGCGTGGTAACGGAAATCGTCGGCATCCGGGATCGGGTTATCACGCTCACAGGTCAGCAAAACCATGCGGGCACGACGCCCATGGCGCTGCGGCGTGATGCATTTCAGGGGCTCGCGGCCTTCAATGCGCGTTTGAACGAGCGGTTTCGGAATGTGGTGACACCGCAAACAGTCTGGACGATCGGGCATGTAAGTGTCGGCCCGAACGCTTCCTCCATCGTTCCGGGCGAGGTCCGCTTTTCGATGCAGTGGCGTGATGGCGATCCGGATCGTCTGGGCCGGATGGAAGAGATCATCGAGAGCACTGTGCAAGAGATCGCGTCCGAGATGGGGTTGACGGTCGCCTTTGGTCCGCTTTTGGGGCTGGAGCCGGTCAAAATGGACGCCGACCTGCGTGCAAGGCTCGAACAGGCAGCCGATATGATCGCGCCGGGCGCATGGCGGACGATGCCGTCGGGGGCCTTGCATGACGCCACCAATCTGTCACGGCTGATGCCCGTTGCCATGCTATTTGTACCGTCGATCGGGGGTATCAGCCATGCTTTTGAGGAAGACACGGATGAACAGGATCTGGTGGCGGGCTTGCGTGTGTTGGCCCACGCTGCGGGTGTCGATCAGGCCCTGACGTAACCGCGTTTGACGGCCCGTATGCGATATGCGTCTGCCGCATGCGATGCGGCGCGAAGATCAGTATGGCAGGAAATCCGGCTGCACGGCTTGCCGCCTTTGACCCCCCATTCGACGATCACGGAGGCCTCTGAAAACAGGTTCATGGTAATCTCGACCCGGTAGAACCATGGTCTGCGGCGACCCACGCGGTATAGCAGCACATCAATCATGATCTGAATCTGCCATAAGGCACGCCCTCAGGTCCAGCGCACTTCGCCCAAAAAGATGTAACCCGCCCCGTAGATCGTTTTGATCAGGCGCGGGTTCTTGGGGTCTTCCCGCAATTTGGTCCGCAGGCGGCTGATCCGAACATCCATCGCCCGGTCGAAGCTGTCGCCCGCGACACCACCCAGCGATTCCTGCATCTGTGCCCGTGAGATCAGACGCTTGGGCGCTTCGAGAAACAGGCGCAGGACTTCGCCCTCGGCATGGGAGAACGGGGTTTCGGTCCCGTCTGCATCGGTCAGGGTGTAGCTGTCGAACGAAGCGGTCCAGCCGTTGAATGCTGCGATTTGGCCAGCATGAGTGGCGGCCTTGGGGCTGCGCAGACGGACGCGGATGCGGGCGACGACTTCGGCGGGATCGAACGGTTTGATGATGTAATCGTCGGCCCCCAGCTCCAGCCCGGTGACCCGATCCTGTACCTGTGCGCGGCCGGAGATGATGATGACCGTCGCACCCTGCTCCAAAGCAAGCCGGTGCACGAGCGTGAGCCCGTCGGTGTCCGGCAGGCCCAGATCGACAAGGCAGACATCGGGCTTGTGAGTCTTCAGCGCGGCCTCGAACGCCGATGCGCGCGAAAAGCTGAGCGTGCGAAACCCGGCTTCCTCCAATGCTTCGGACAGGATTGTGCGAATCGCGGGCTCGTCATCGAGGATGGTGATCAGGGGAGCGTTGGTCATGCGGGGCCTGCGCTGTTCAGAAGGGGGGCCAGATCACTTGCGCCAAACGGTTTTTGCAGGACCGTGGCCGCCTGCGTGGCGGCGATGTGCAGCGGATCAACGGCGGGAAGCGATGTCATGAGGACGACGGGCAACACGCCACCGACCTGCCGGGCGAGATCAATGCCCGTGCGCGTGCCTTCTCCAAGGCTCACGTCTGACAAGACAAAGCCGATATCGGGCAGATCGGCGGTGAGGGCAATGCCTTCGTCCACGCTTGCGGCTTCGATCACGGAGTGTCCCAGACCCATCAACATATCGCGGTAATACTGGCGCAAGTCCGGCTCATCTTCCACCAGCAGGACGAGGGCACCAGAAGCATTGGGCGCCGGACGCATGGGCAACCTCAGACAGACAATCGCGCCCTGATCGGTGTTGCCAAGTTTGAGATCACCGCCAGCGAGCTTGGTCATGTCGTAGACCATTGGCAGCCCCAGCCCAGATCCTTCGCTGCCCTTGGTGGTGAAAAACGGATCGCACCCCCGCTCAAGTGCGTCGTCGGAAAAACCGGGGCCGGTGTCCGTGACACTGAACTCGATCCACGTGGGGTGCATGACCCGTGCTGCCAATGTGATCTGTCCCTGCAGGCCGCAGGCGTCGCGGGCGTTCAGGATCAGGTTGAGCAGCGAATCCTGCAACATCCCCGGATCAAACATATAGCGTCCGTCGATATGCGTCGGTGTCACGGTCAGCGTCAGTCCGTCGGGCAACGTTGGCTTGGCAAGCGTTGCAATGTCATCGAGCAACGCGCCGATATCGGTCGCCGCAGGGCGCAGCGTGCGCTCCGCTGTCATGCCCGCGATGTTGTTGAGCAGCGTGCCCCCGCGATGTGCTGCCGACAGCGTGCCATCGATCAAGGGCATCGCATCATCGGGCAAACCGCCCATGCGGGTCAGTTTGGACTGTAGCCCCAGGATGATTGTTAACAGGTTGGAAAAATCATGCGCGAGGCCCGAGATCATTTGCGCGGCGATGGCCCGTCTTTGACTTTGTTGCAGGGCGACGCGGGCCTGCGTTTCCTCTGTGATGTCCATTGAAAGGATGTACACGCCACCGCTTTCGTCCGGGGTAAAGGCCACGCGGATGCGTCGTGCACTGGCTTGGTCGGTGAACTCAAAGACTGATGCCTTGCCCTGAAAGGCTTGGGTGAGATTTGGCAAGATACGACCATAGGCAAATTCGCCGAGGGCGTCGCTGATATGTTTGCCTACGATTTCGGATGGTCTGCCGGGAATGACCGCGTTGAGCCGACGATTGGAAAAAAGGTAATATCCGCTTTGATCCACATGCGCGATGTGGGCGGGCATCATTTCGGTCGTCAACCGTGTGCGGGCCTGCGTTTGGGTCAGTTGGCGCTTGGCTTCTTCGAGGGCGGCGATGGTGGCAGCCAGTTGCCGGTTGGTTCTGGATTGGGCCTCGGTATGGCTCAGCACCTGATCGCTGAGTTCCGAGGCGCGCGCCCGCAGCAACGCCTCCTGCGCCTTGGTGTGAGAAATATCCGTGTAGACCGTAACCCAACCCCCTTGCGGCAGCGGGGATCCCTCGACGCTGATGGTACCGCCATTGGCACGGGTACGCTCCATGTAGTGCGGCTCAAAGGCGAGGGCCTGATCAATTCGTTCCTGTACGAATGCATCCAGATCGCTGATCGGCCCATATTCGCCCCGCTTGGCAAGGTGGTAGACAGTTTCGCGAAACGTGGCCCCCGGCGTGACCAATTCGTCGGGCAGGTCAAACATTTGCTGAAAGGGTGCGTTGCAGACAGCCAGCCGCAGATCGCGGTCATAAATCGTGAGCGCCTGAGCAATCAGGTTGAGGCCGGAGGTTGTCAACGAAGGCGATGTATCAGGCTGCATGTTTTATGGCTATCATTTACGCAACTTATTGCACAACGGACTAGACTGTCCTGTTACAATTCGTAAGGTTTGAGAAAACATCAGGAAAAAGTTGACCTTCAGCGTGAAGGCAACATCCTTAGGCGTGAAAAGAATCGCTTGAGCGATCATACGCGATCCCCAAACCGGGACGTGTCGGGAGGAAATATAGTGGTTACGACGCCAATGGGTGCCGGAGGACTGACGTCTGTCCCGGCTCTTTTGCACCGAAACGCAACGGAATTCGGCACTGCGCCGGCATACCGTGAAAAAGAATTTGGAATCTGGCAAAGCTGGACCTGGGCGGAAACGCGCGACGAGATCGAGGCGTTGGCGCTCGGGCTGATTGATTTGGGCCTGAACGAAGGTGACTTTGTCGCCGTGATCGGTCGCAACCGTCCGCATCTGTATTGGTCGATGATGGCGGCACAGATGTGTGGAGCCATTCCCGTCCCGCTGTATCAGGACGCAGCCGCCGAAGAGATGGCGTATACCCTTGGTCACTGCGGTGCGCGTTTTGTGATTGTCGGCGATCAGGAGCAGGTCGATAAGGTGATCGAGGTTCAGGGCGAATTGCCGAACTTTGAGCAGATGATCTACCTCGATCCACGTGGATTGCGCAAATACGACCATTCGAAACTGCACCAGTACAGCCACGTGCAGGACGCAGGCCGGGCCAAGACCGACGAATTGCGCCCGGTGATGGATCAGCGCATCGCCAAGCTGGACTATGACAGCACCTGCGTGATGCTCTATACCTCCGGGACGACGGGCAAGCCCAAGGGGGTGGTTCTGTCCAACCGCAATGTGATCGAGACCAGTAAATCATCTTCCGAATTCGATGATCTGCGCCGATCTGATGATATTCTGGCCTATCTGCCCATGGCTTGGGTCGGTGATTTCATTTTTTCCGTGGGTCAGGCGCTGTGGACCGGGTTTTGCACGAATTGTCCGGAAAGCGCGGAAACGATGCATGTGGACCTGCGCGAAATCGGACCGACCTATTATTTCGCGCCGCCCCGTGTGTTCGAGACCCAACTGACCAACGTGATGATCCGGATGGAGGACGCGGGCAAGTTCAAACAACGCATGTTCCATTATTTCATGGCGCATGCCCGAAAAGTCGGCCCGGACATTCTGGATGGCAAGGACGTCAGCCTCGGGGATCGCCTGAAGTACCAGCTGGGTGAGTTGATGGTCTTTGGTCCGTTGAAGAACACGCTGGGCTTTAGCCGGGTGCGTGTCGGTTATACGGCCGGTGAGGCGATCGGCCCGGAAATCTTTGATTTCTATCGCTCTTTGGGGATCAACCTGAAGCAGCTATACGGCCAGACTGAAGCAACCGTATTCATCACGGCCCAGCCTGACGGCGAGGTGCGCTCTGACACTGTCGGGGTCCAGTGCCCGGGTGTGGAGCTCAAAATCGCAGACAATGGTGAAGTTTTCTATCGCTCGCCGGGTGTCTTTGTGGAGTATTACAAGAACGCCGAGAGCACGGCCGATACCAAGGATGCCGAAGGCTGGGTGGCGACAGGCGATGCCGGGTTCATCGAGCCGGATACAGGGCATCTGCGGATCATCGACCGTGCCAAGGACGTCGGAAAAATGGCAGATGGTTCGCTGTTTGCGCCGAAATACGTTGAAAACAAACTGAAGTTTTTTCCCAATATTCTGGAGGCTGTCGTCTTTGGCAACGGTCGGACGGAATGCACGGCGTTTATCAACATCGACCTGACAGCGGTCGGGAACTGGGCGGAGCGCAACAATATCGGCTATGCCTCCTATCAGGAATTGGCGCAGCACCCGCAGGTCTTGTCGACGATCAAGACCCATGTGGAAGAAGTAAATCTGTCCGTTGCGCAGGACGAAATGCTGTCGGGTTGTCAGGTGCATCGCTTTGTCGTCCTGCATAAGGAGTTGGATGCGGACGATGGAGAATTGACCCGGACGCGAAAGGTGCGTCGCCGGATTATCGAGGAAAAATACGCGGATATCATCAACGCGCTCTATGATGGGTCGCCCAAGATATCGACCACGACGGAAGTCACCTATGAGGATGGCCGAAAGGGCTCGATTTCGGCCACTTTGACGGTGTGCGATGCGGATGTGGTGCCGGTTCAAACGAAGATGGCGGCGGAGTGATGATGGAACGACGCTCGGCTTCGCCTTCGCCCCGCCCACCATCCCATTTGTCCCTGCGGGACTTGAAGATTTCCGGAACAAGGAAGGGCTGGACCTGATGCTGGATCAGACCGAAGGATACGTCACTGCGGATGGTCGCCAGATCGGCCCTGTCGTGATGGAGATGAAGAATATTACCCTGCGTTTTGGTGGGGTTGAGGCGATAAAGGATATCTCTTTCGATATTCGCGAAGGTGAGATTCGCGCGATCATCGGGCCCAACGGGGCCGGGAAATCGTCGATGCTGAACGTCATTTCAGGCTTCTATGTGCCGCAGGAGGGGCAGGTCTTTTACAAGGGCCAGCCGCGGCCGCAGATGAAGCCTTACGAAGTGGCACGTCAGGGGATCGCTCGCACCTTTCAGAACATCGCCCTGTTCGAAGGGATGTCCGTGTTGGACAACGTGATGACGGGCCGTTTGACCCACATGAAGACAGGCATGTTGGCGCAGGCCCTGTGGCTCGGCAAGGCTGAGGCCGAAGAGACAGCCAACCGGGAAGTCGCTGAAAAGATTATTGATTTCCTTGAAATTCAAGCCATTCGCAAGACGCCTGTGTCGCGTCTTCCTTACGGGTTGAAAAAGCGTGTGGAGCTGGCGCGGGCGCTTGTGGCCGAGCCGTCACTGTTGCTTTTGGACGAGCCTATGGCGGGGATGAACGTGGAGGAGAAAGAGGACATGAGCCGCTTTATCCTTGATGTGAATGACGAATTTGGCACCACGATCGCACTGATCGAACATGACATGGGCGTGGTGATGGACCTGAGCGACCGCGTCGTGGTCATGGATTATGGCAAGAAGATCGGGGATGGGACCCCGGATGAAGTGCGCGGCAATCAGGACGTGATCGATGCCTATCTTGGCGTGGCGCATGACTGAGATTTGCCCCGACATAGCGGTGGCACCCCGCGTGCACCCTGTGTGCACCACCTGTACACCGGCAGCGCACGCTGAAGGCGCGATCGGCGCAACAGGTTCGACACCTGGCTTCGCCTCGTGGACCAGCCGGGCGCGGTTTTCGGACAGGCGACGCCGCGACGGACGTTTGACCGAGACCACGGATGCCGGGACTTTGAACTTTGAAGGGCTGAGACGATTGCGTGCGTGCCGCCAGCCCTCACGCGAACAGACGCGCAACCTGATGCAAGTGGAGATGAAGTGATGCCTGACCAGTTGATCTATGCGATGGAGGTATCCCTGAACGGGTTGATGGCGGGGGTGATGTATGCCCTCGTCGCGCTTGGTTTTGTCCTGATCTTCAAGGCAAGTGGGATTTTCAATTTTGCGCAGGGCGTCATGGCGCTTTTCGCTGCGATGACCCTTGTGGGCATTCAGACGGGGCAGGTTCCCTTTGCACATTTGATCAATGCGGTGTTCGGGACCCAGATTCACCACTTTGGCTGGCAGATCCATTCGATCGTCGCCATCATCCTGACCGTCGGGGTGATGATCGCCCTGGCCTGGGCGGTGCAGCGGTTCATTTTCCAGCATCTGGTGGGGCAGGAACCGATCATCCTGTTCATGGCGACCATCGGCTTGGCCTATCTGCTGGAAGGCGTGGCCGACCTGATGTGGAATTCCGAGATCAAGAAGCTGGACGTCTGTTTGGCGGATGGGACATGTCTGCCGCAGGGTATCAACCTTGCGATTGACGAGGCCACCTTCAACCTGTTCGGCTATGGCTTCTTTGTCGATAATCTGGACATCACGGCGACGATCATCGCGATCATTCTGGTGGCCGCGTTGGTCGCGTTCAGCCAGTACACCAAACAGGGCCGTGCGATGCGCGCGGTCGCTGATGACCACCAGGCCGCTTTGTCGGTGGGTGTGTCGCTGAACTATATCTGGATCTTGGTCTGGTCGGTTGCGGGGTTCGTCGCGCTGGTTGCGGGCATCATGTGGGGCGCGAAATCAGGGGTTCAGTTTTCGCTGTCCCTGATTGCGCTCAAGGCGTTGCCGGTGCTGATGCTGGGCGGGTTCACCTCGATCCCGGGTGCTATCGTCGGCGGATTGATCATTGGTGTGGGTGAAAAGCTGTTCGAGTTCTTCATGTCGTCCAGCGATCTGGCCGGTGCGCTGTTCGGATTTACCATGAACGCGACGGAAAACTGGTTTGCCTATGTTCTGGCACTGATCTTCCTTGTGTTCCGCCCGCAGGGCCTGTTCGGGGAGAAGATCATTGAGCGTGTGTGATCCGATCCGCGACGCTCAGCCGTCGAGCTGTAGAAAGAGCATGACCGTGCAGGCCGCAAGCACGGTTATGGCCAGCGTCGCCGACAGCATGACGTCATTGGTGAGCAGGAGCGTGACGCCGATGCAAACGGTCAGAATGAGCGCGCAGAGCAGCAAGGCCTGCCCGATCCCCGGTCGTGTGCGCCGCGCTGGCGCTCGCCGGGGTGGCACATCAACGGGCGTCACATCGAGCACGTCCAGAACTTCCGGCACCGCGTCCAACAACCGGGCCTTGCGCTTTGCCAGTTCGGCAGCCGTTATTTCGCCACGCGCATGCGCGGCATCCAGACGACGCATGTCGTCGAGAATTGCAGTCATGGATCCCACTCCGATTTCCCACGTCCAATGTGGCGGTGGAAATGGGACGAACTATGGCAAAATGGGAAAACCTGAGATGATGGTTAAAGCGGCGCGTCACGCGCAAAACGGCGGAGGAGCCTGAGATGTTCTATCGTGAAGCAGGCGATTTTTCGACCACATATCCGCAGGATAGCCAGACATTCCCGATCAGGTTCGACCGATATCGGTATTACCTCGTGTTGGCCGTCGCGATTTTTGTCCTGCCCTTTGTCATGGACGATTATCTGGTCAATTCGATCTTTTTGCCATTTCTGATCTATGCGATCGCGGCCATCGGGTTGAATATTCTGACGGGATATTGCGGGCAGGTGAGCCTTGGCACCGGGGGATTCATGGCGGTCGGGGCCTATTCCTGCTACAAGCTGATGACGGCCTTTCCGGATGTGAACATCTTTTTCCATGTCATTCTGTCGGGTGGGATCACGGCCCTTGTAGGGACCGCCTTTGGCCTGCCATCGCTGCGCATCAAGGGGTTTTATCTCGCCGTTGCGACACTGGCGGCGCAGTTCTTTCTAGTCTGGCTCTTCAACAAGGTCAGCTGGTTCTACAACTACTCTGCCTCGGGCCAGATCAACGCGCCGGAGCGCACGGTATTCGGGGTCGAAGTGACCGGACCCAACACCGAAGCCTGGGCCACCTATCTGTTCTGTCTGGTCTTTACCATCGCCTCGGCGGTCATCGCGCGCAATCTGACCCGTGGGTCGATGGGTCGTCAGTGGATGGCCATTCGGGACATGGACATCGCGGCCGAGATCATCGGGGTGAACCCGCTGAAATCGAAATTGACGGCCTTTGCCGTGTCGTCCTTCTTTGTCGGTATCTCGGGGGCGTTGTTTTTCGCCGTGTACCTGGGGGCCGTGGAAGTCGGTGAGGTCTTTGGCATTCAGAAGTCGTTCCTCGTGCTCTTCATGATCATCATCGGTGGGCTCGGCAGCATTTTCGGCGCCTTCGCGGGGGCCGCATTCCTGGTGGTTCTGCCGGTGGTCCTTAAGGTGGTGGGTGTCGATATTTTCGGGTGGCCCACGGATATCGTCGCGCATTTCCAGTTGGTGATCGTGGGCGGTCTGATCATCGTCTTCCTGATTGCAGAACCGCATGGGCTGGCGCAGCTTTGGCGCCTGGCCAAGGAGAAACTGAGACTGTGGCCTTTCCCGCACTGACGGGAGGGCCACCAAAAATGGCGGGATGACCCCCGCCTTACGAATGGGTCGCAAGACCTGCGCATCGGAAAAACCAAGGGAGGACCCCCGATGAAGATGAAATTTGGAACAATGGCCGTGGCGGCCGTGATGGCGGCAAGCCCGGTGATGGCGGACCTCGTATTCCCGTCGCTGAGCTATCGCACCGGGCCATTTGCCGCGGGGGGCATCCCCTTTGCGGACGGCTATGCCGACTACTTCACCCTGCTGAACGAGCGGGATGGCGGTATCGGTGGCGTGATGACCCGGGTGCCGGAATGCGAAACCGGGTACAACACCGAGAAAGGTGTTGAATGCTACGAATCGACCAAAGGCGAAGGCGCGTTGGTCTATCAACCGTTGTCGACGGGCATCACCTATCAGCTGATCCCCAAAGCGACGGCGGACGATATCCCTGTGCACTCGATGGGCTATGGCCGGACCTCCGCCAAGAATGGCGCAGTTTTCAGCCACATTTTCAACTATCCGGCCAACTACTGGGACGGTGCGTCGGGTGCCATCAACTATCTGCTGGAAACCAATGGCGGTGATCTTGCGGGCAAGAAGATCGCGCTGATCTATCACAACTCCGCTTTCGGCAAGGAGCCGATCCGCACCTTGGAAGGGCTGGCTGAAAAGTATGGCTTCTCCCTGATTGAACTGGCCGTCGATCACCCGGGTCAGGAGCAAAAGTCGCAATGGCTGCAAATCCGCCGTGAGCGTCCGGACTTCGTGCTGATGTGGGGCTGGGGCGTCATGAACCAGGTTGCCATTCAGGAAGCTGCAAACATCCGCTACCCGATGGAAAACTTTATCGGCATCTGGTGGTCGGGGTCTGAAAACGACGTGCTGCCTGCGGGCGATGCGGCGACCGGGTACAAGGCGCTGACATTCCACGGTGTGGGCCGCGATTTCCCGATCTACGAGGACATGCAGAAATACGTCATGGATGCGGGTTTGGCCGCCGGTGCCGGCGATCAGATGGGCACGGTTCTGTATAACCGGGGTGTCTATGCTGCGATGTTGGCGGCAGAAGCGGCGAAGACGGCGCAGGAAATCCACGGTGTGGCGGATATCACCTCAGGGATGATGCGTGACGGCATGGAGGCTCTGGTGATCACCGAAGCCAAGATGGAAGAACTCGGCATGCCGAACTTTGGCCCGGAATTTGCGGTGTCGTGTGAAAACCATGGGGGTGACGCGTTGATCGGCATGACCCAGTGGGATGCAGCGACCCAGACCTGGACCCTGATTTCGGACTACAAACCGACCGATGGCGACATCATCAATCCGCTGATCGAAGAAGATTCGATGGCCTATGCGGCCGAAGCCGGTATCGAACCGCGCTGTTAAGCGCTTTACTGTTCCCGGCGGCGATGCTTGTCGCCGCCGGGGATTTTCGAATGATTTTGGAACAATGAAGGTGTGACCCATGCTGGACGCGCAGGTTGAGGCAGAGACCGTTCTGGAGGTCAACAATATCGAGGTGATCTACAATCACGTGATCCTCGTGTTGAAGGGCGTGAGCCTGAAGGTCCCCAAAGGTGGCATCACCGCGTTGCTGGGGGGCAATGGCGCCGGCAAGACGACCACGCTCAAGGCGATTTCCGGCCTGTTGGCCTCTGAGCGCGGAGAAGTGACCAAAGGGTCGATCCTGTATCACGGGGCCAACGTGACAGAGAAGGACCCCGCCGAACTGGTGAAAGCCGGCGTCGTTCAGGTGATGGAAGGCCGTCATTGTTTCGAGCACCTCACCGTCGAAGAAAACCTGATGACCGGGGCCTATACCCGAACGGACGGCAAGGGGGCGGTGAACGCCGATCTTGAGATGGTGTACAATTATTTCCCGCGTCTGCGCGAGCGTCGCAAGTCGCAGGCCGGCTATACCTCCGGCGGTGAGCAGCAGATGACGGCGATCGGCCGTGCGTTGATGAGCCGCCCCGAGACGATTCTGCTGGACGAGCCGTCGATGGGACTGGCGCCGCAACTGGTGGAGCAGATCTTCGGCATCGTGAAATCGGTGAATGAGAACGAAGGCGTGACCTTTTTGCTGGCGGAGCAGAATACCAACGTGGCGCTACGGTTTGCCCATTATGGCTATATTCTGGAAAGTGGGCGTGTCGTCATGGACGGCCCTGCCGCCGAGCTGCGCGAGAACCCGGATGTAAAGGAATTCTATCTGGGCATGTCGGACGAAGGCCGCAAATCGTTTCGTGATGTGCGCTCGTATCGTCGCCGTAAACGCTGGTTGAGCTGATGACATTCGAACATGGGAGTGCGTGATATGAAATCATTGATGACGGCCTGTTTTGTGGCCTTTCTTGCAGGTGGCGCCTGGGCACAAGAGATCGTACGTGAAGAAATTCGTCGCGCTCCCGTACCCGGATCGGAGACCATGGAGGTCGTGGTCATCAGGCTTGTGGTTCCGGTTGGTGCAACCATTCCGTTGCATACGCATCCGGGCGATGAACACGCGGTCGTAATCACCGAGACCAAGGCACAGGCCCCGAATGGAAATCTGGTTGAATTCGCAGTTGGGACACCGCTGTTTTTTCCCGAAGGCGAAGTGCATGGCGGACTGACCAACGTGGGAGACGCGCCGATGATTGCGATCACCACCACAGTCGTGCGCAAGGGCGAACCCTTTATCGTGCTTGTGAACTGAGTGGTCTGGCGCTGGATGCGCCGTGAAATTTGAGAGTTTTGGGTGCAATTGACTGCGCCTAATGGACGTGGTCCGCAACAGATCAGGGCGGTGTGAGCGATGGGCGAAAAGCTGTATTTCGATGAGTTGGAAACCCGCAGCGCGGATGCGCGTATGGCGGCCCAAACAGCGGCTCTGAGAGACCGTTTGGCCGATATTGGCAAAACTGAGGGCAACTGCCTTGATGTGGCCGAAATCCACAGCATCGAAGATCTGGTCAAACTGCCGGTTCTGCGCAAGTCGGAACTGTCGGAGTGGCAAAAGGCGCGTCCGCCTTTCGGGGGTCTTACGGTCAGAAACGTCGCCCATATCTTTCAGTCTCCCGGCCCGATTTATGAACCCGGCGGCATCAGCCATGACTGGTGGCGCATGGGTCGGTTCCTGCATGCGGCGGGTTTTGGCCCGGATGACATCGTGCAAAACTGTTTCGGCTATCATCTGACGCCTGCGGGCATGATCTTTGAAAGCGGTGCGCGGGCTGTCGGGGCGACCGTGTTGCCGGCCGGTACGGGCCAGACCGAATTGCAGGTCACTGCGGCCCGTGATGTGGGCACGACCGCCTATGCGGGGACGCCGGATTACCTGAAAGTCATCCTTGATAAGGCGGATGAGATGGGTGTGACCTTGTCCATCACGAAGGCCGCTGTCGGGGGCGGGGCCTTGTTCCCGTCGCTGCGGCAGGAATATGCGGATCGGGGGATTGCATGTTTGCAGTCCTATGCGACCGCTGATCTGGGGAATATCGCGTACGAGACCCCTGCGCTGGACGGGATGATCGTAGATGAGGGTGTGATCGTCGAGATTGTGACCCCCGGTACCGGTGATCCTGTCGCCCCCGGTGAAGTTGGTGAGGTGGTCGTGACCTCGCTGAACCCGGACTATCCGCTGATCCGCTTTGCGACCGGTGACATGAGTGCTGTCTTGCCCGGCCAAAGTCCGTGTGGGCGAACCAATATGCGCATCAAGGGATGGATGGGGCGTGCGGATCAGACCACCAAGATCAAGGGCATGTTTGTGCGCCCGGAGCAGGTGGCAGCCCTTGTTGCACGACATGGAGAAGTGGCACGTGCGCGGGTCATCGCCCGGCGGGACGGCCAGCAGGATGCGATGACGGTACAATTGGAGAGCACGGGCGGGGACGAAGCGGCCTATGCGGCAAGTGTCGTCGAGACGCTCAAGCTCAAGGCCATTGTCGAGGTTGTCGCCCCAGGGAGCCTGCCCAAGGACGGCCTCGTGATCGAGGATCAGCGCAGCTACGACTAGGATCCGGCCATGGCGCACCGGGGTGCGCCTTACGGGCGGTTTGCATATGATCCGTAAGGCGGACGCATCGTCCGCCGGCGACCTTTGTGCTGGAAACCCGATAGAAAACCTAGGATAAAGCCTCGATCCAACCGAGACGGCCCTTTGACTTTCGCACGCCTATCTTCCTCTCAATCTCGTCGGCCCCCTACGGCGCCGCGCGCCTTGGCTACAGGCGCGTGGTTGGTCGCGCTGATCTGCTTGTTGCCGATGCTTGCGGTCGGTCTGGCCGCGATCACGGGCGGTTTTGATACCATTACCCATCTCGCGTCCACGGTGCTTGGTCGCTATGCCTTCAATACCGGCTTGCTGATTGTTCTGGTGTCCATCGGTACATTTGCCGTGGGCGTCGGGGCGGCTTGGCTGGTGACCATGACGCGTTTTCCCGGCGTGCGGTTTTTCGAGATTGCGCTGGTGCTGCCGCTGGCTTTTCCGGCCTATGTCCTCGCCTATGCCTATACCAGCATCCTGGATCATCCGGGCATCGTGCAAACCACGTTGCGGACGGTCATGGGGTGGGGCCCGCGCGATTACTGGTTTCCCGAAATTCGGAGCCTCGGCGGGGCCGCACTGATGCTGGTTCTGGTCTTGTATCCCTATGTTTACCTGCTGGCCCGCGCGTCGTTTCTGCAGCAAAGCGGATCGACCTTCATTGCGGCCCGCGCGTTGGGTGCCCGGCCTTCGGTCGCGTTTCTGACGGTAAGTCTGCCGCTGGCGCGGCCCGCGATTGCTGCGGGCGTTCTGTTGGCGGTGATGGAAACGATAGCCGATTTTGGCACCGTCGCCTATTTCGGGGTACAGACCTTTGCGACGGGCATTTACACCAGTTGGTTTTCCATCGGAGACCGGGCCGGTGCGGCGCAGTTGGCGCTGTGTTTGCTGATGTTTGCGCTGCTCCTGGCCATGTTGGAGCGTATGCAGCGCGGGCGCGCTAAATACCACGATCCCAGCCGGGGCCAGAAACATCAACCCCCGCTGCATTTGACCGGTGGGCGTGCCGGTTTGGCATGGATTCTTTGCGGTGCACCCGTACTTTTGGGTGCCGTTTTCCCAATAGTGGCGCTGGTCAATCTGGGCCTCGATTCCGATCAGAATTTTCTGAGCACGCGCTATCTTGGCTTTGTGCGCAATTCACTGATTCTTGCCTCGACCGCTGCTGTTTTGACCGTGCTTGCGGCCATCGGGCTTGGGTTTTTTCAGCGCATGCAGCCGGGGCGATCCTCGGCGACGGCCACCTATATCGGACGATTGGGCTATGCTGTGCCGGGGGGCGTGATCGCCGTTGGTCTTATGGTGCCTTTCGCGGCTTTCGACAACGCGTTGGATGCGTGGATGCGGGCCACGTTTGACATCTCGACCGGGTTGCTGGTGACAGGATCGATATGGCTTTTGGTCTTTGCCTATATGGTCCGCTTTCTGGCGGCCGCGTTGGGGGCGTATGAGGGTGGCCAATCGCTGGTTCATGCAAACATGGACGCGGCCAGCCGGTCCTTGGGCAAAGGGCCGTTTGCGACGCTGCGCAGGATTCACTTGCCGATCCTGACGCCGAGCCTTTTGACCGCTTTGCTGATCGTGTTCGTGGATGTGATGAAAGAGTTGCCAGCCACCTTGATCATGCGCCCGTTCAATTTCGATACCCTGGCTGTGCAGGCCTATCGGCTTGCCTCGGATGAACGGTTGGAGGGCGCGGCTGTTCCCAGCCTGGTGATCGTGGCGGTGGGGTTGTTGCCTGTTATCCTGATTTGCCGTCAGGTGGGCCGACGCTGACACCCGCGCAGGCGCATTGAAATGCGCCTTACGAGCGGCACGCGGATGTTGCTATGACCGCCTTGCCTTTGGCATCGAAAATACCGGTGCTTGTGACTGTACCCACCATCAGGGAGACTTGCGCACCCGCGATCTCGGATCCGGAGACGGTGATTTGCCGCGTGCTGGTCGTATCATCAAGGTCGATCGTGAAGACCAAGGGCACATCCGGTTTCAGATCCGGCAAGCTCAGCTCGAGGGTGGTATCGCCGTCACCCACCTGTGGAACCGTTGCTGTATTGCTGGGAGCGGACACCCATTCGAAGGGCTGAAAGACATCAACGCCCGCCCCGGTGTCGGTTGTGTCAAAGATCAGACCGGTCGGCGCGGTGCCGACATCGATTTTGAGGACGACGGGCCCTGTGGCACATGCGCCGGTTTGTGTGATCGTAAACCTGTCTTTGGGCGCGCCATCGCGGAAGGTTACAGTAACATCGGCAGTGGCCGCCGTTGCGCCAAGCGCTGCAACACATACGAAGGACAAAAACGTGGGGCGCATCGGAACCTCTTTGATCAAGTGTAGGGAAGAGATAGCGGGCGCCCGGGCAGAAGCAACCAGTGTTTTGTTACACCATTCCAGTGCCGCGAACCGGGGCATGCGTCGTTGCGACGTTGGGCGTCGCACAATGCCGGGCGCACATAAAGGCGCGCCCGGTCTGATCCTCAGCTTTCTGCTGTGCCGATCTTGTCCTGGGTCTGGGTCTCGAAATCCGTCGCCGCATGCCGTTCGTGCAGTTGCAAGGACGGATCGCCCGAGACGCGGTTGACCATGCGGCCCCGCAATGTTGCCGGGCGGGCATCGATCTTTTTCGCCCAGGCCATGACGTTGGTGTAGCTTTCAACGTCCAGAAACTCGGCTGCGGAATAGAGGCGGCCAAGGCACAGCTGTCCGTACCACGGCCAGATCGCCATATCCGCGATGGAATAAGCGTCGCCTGCGATGAAGGGCTTGTGCGCCAGTTCGCGATCCAGCACGTCCAGTTGCCGTTTGCTTTCCATCGCGTAGCGGTTGATGGGATATTCGTATTTCTCCGGCGCATAGGCATAGAAATGCCCGAATCCACCGCCGAGGAAAGGTGCGGAGCCCATTTGCCACATCAGCCAGTTGAGCACTTCGGTACGTGCAGGGCCGGAGGCGGGCAAAAACATCCCGAATTTTTCGGCGAGGTGGATCAGGATCGACCCACTCTCAAAGACGCGTACGGGGGTGTCGCCGGAGCGGTCGACCAGCGCGGGGATCTTGGAATTGGGGTTTGCTTCCACAAAACCGGATCCGAACTGGTCGCCGTCCCCGATTTTGATCAGCCACGCGTCGTACTCGGCATCGTCGTGCCCGGCTTCCAGCAACTCTTCGAACAGCATGGTGACCTTGACGCCGTTTGGTGTCGCCAGCGAGTAGAGCTGAAACGGATGCGTGCCGACCGGCAGATCCTTGTCCGACATTGGCCCGGCGATGGGCCGGTTGATCGAGGCGAACTGGCCGCCGCTTGCTGCGTCCCATGTCCATTTTGCGGGCGGCGTATAGGTTGGATCGGTCATGGGTCGGCCTTTTGTTGAAAACGTTCCGCGTCAAGATATAGCCACGGCGGTCGGCAACAAGGGGCAACTGTGTGCGTGAATGAACGGGGCAAGCGCGGTTGCGCCGTTCAAAGGGTCGGGCGACTGCCTCTCTGCCCGGGTCAGTCCCGCCGTTCAGAACCCTTTGAGGTTCGGCGGATCGTAGTCATTGTCGGGATTGTCCCGCCGTTCCAGCGCTGTTGGATGTATCACTGAATCCGGCGGAATATACCGATATTGCCCCAATGGCACATAATAGCCCAAGAAACTGCGGTTGTCCGGCCATCTCGATCTGTGTCGCAGCCGTGGAAACCCTTCCAGAAGGAACCACCCTTTCTTCATCTGGCTGTGCAATGGCGCGTTCGGATCGGGTTTGGAGATTTTCAGGTTCATCTTGCGGGTGACCTTGTCTTCCTTGCCCAGCACATAACGGTTGTAGGTCGTTTCGCGAAAGGCGAGGCTGTCCACCTCCAGCGCATCCAGCTCTTCGCGCATCCATTGCAGGGTGATTTTTGCAAGGCCTGCGCGTTCTTCCTGAACCGAGCCTGCGACATCCGTGTGGGTGCCGGCGAACCAGACCTCTTTGACGTCCTGCGGGGGCGGATTGTTTTTGGTTTTGAAGCGGTTCCCGTAATAGGTCTGGCCGGGTGTCCAGAACTGATGACGGAAAAAGCGGCGCGTTTCATCGATGGACAGAACATGCCGGATGGCTTCGACGGAAGGATTTTCATCGACGCTGGAATGGGATGCGAAATCGACGAAGGTGCCTTTGCGCGGGCGAATTTGAAGCAGTGAACTGACCGTGTCCCACAATCCCAGAAAACGGATTTGCGGGTGGCGCATTTCAAATGCCTTTTCCAGCATCCTCAGCTTGGCATGCTTGACGCGCGGATCGTCTTTTCTGATCTTGCGCCAGGCCCGGAACGCAGGGGCGACCAGGTGAAATTCCGATGGATTGACCAGGCCGAAGTCATTGATGAAACCGGCCAGCACCCGCGCTGTGTAGGCCCCCCGCGAGTAGCCAAAGAAATAGAGCCGGTCACCCTCCTGGTAGGTGTTGCACAGATATTCGAAGGCCCGCAGGACATTGGTCTCAAGACCAACACCCGCGATCAAGCCCAGAAGCTGTTTGGGTTTGCTCAGTTTCCGGGCGAATGGATGGGTGTCCAGCGTGCCCACACCGGGGTGGTAAAAGACCAACTGATCGTCTGAACGTTTCAGGCATTTATAGAGTCTCAGAACATTGGATTCGTTTGTTTCGATCTCGTTGCCCGTGCCATCGAGGCACACAATCAATTTGCGGGACACAATCTAATTCCTTGAATATTCTGCAATGCGTCCAGAATACCCGCTGAGGTGGGCAGTGCAATTCAAACTGGTTGGATCCGGGCGCGCCGCCTGTTGGCGTTGAGCGTGTGCCATAAAAAAAGCCGCCCGAAAAAGGCGGCTTTTGAAATTTGTGTCCGTGCTTGGTTCAGCCTTGGCGGGCTTTGAACCGGGGCTGCGTCTTGTTGATCACATAGACGCGGCCTTTGCGGCGAACGATGCGGCAGTCACGGTGCCGGCTTTTGAGCGAGCGGAGCGAGTTGCGAACCTTCATGGCGCTTCTTCCTCATGTTTGATGGCGCGAAGCAGCGCCGGGTTTCAGTGTGGCACGTGATGTGCCGGTTCGGATGCCGTGGGACGCAAGGCCCGTTGGCGGAATGCGGTGGTGGGAGATACAAGGATCGAACTTGTGACCCCTTCGATGTCAACGAAGTGCTCTACCGCTGAGCTAATCCCCCACGTCTTGCCGGTTTGAACGCCTTGCCCACAATGAAAGTGGGCGCGGAAATCCGCGCCGGGTGAGGGGCGTATAAAAGGAGTCGAAGATATGATCAAGGGCTTTTGGCTTTCCTGTTTCCTGCGCTATGTTGCTGTCCAGAGGAGTGGCCATGCCCAAGGACGCGTATACAGTTCTGCACCCGGAAAAACGCACCAGTTGCGTGGTTTTCGCGTCGCCCCATTCCGGGCGCGATTACCCGAAGCATTTTCTGCGCAGCACTGTGCTGAACCAGACGGAGATTCGGTCTTCGGAAGATGCGTTCGTCGATCAACTCTTTGATGTCGCGCCAAATTTCGGCGCGCCTTTGCTCAGGGCCGGTGCACCGCGTGCGTTCGTGGATTTGAACCGCAGCGCGGAAGAACTGGACCCGGCTGTGATCGAAGGGGTTCGTCGTCAGGGACATAACCCACGTATTTCGAGCGGTTTGGGGGTTATTCCGCGTGTTGTGGCCAATGGGCTTGCCATTTATCGCGGCAAGATCAGCCTGCAAGAGGCAGATCGCCGGATCGAGCTATATTGGAAGCCGTATCACGCGATGCTTCAAATGCTGCTGGACAGCGCGCAGCAGCAGCATGGTCAGGCCATTTTGATCGATTGCCATTCGATGCCCCGTGAGGCGGTGGATGGAATGGACCGCGCAGGCATGAAACGACCCAATGTTGTCCTGGGGGACCGATTTGGGGCGGCGGCCGGCAGCACGATCATGGATCAGGTCGAGGCCGCCTTTGCATCGGCAGGCTTTGATGTTGCCCGCAACGCCCCCTTTGCCGGTGCCTATGTCACACAAGCCTATGGCCGCCCGTCACGCAATCAGCATACCATACAGGTCGAAATTGATCGGTCGCTCTATATGAATGAGCGGCTGATTCGGCCCAACAAGGACTTCGAGGCGACGCAAAAACGGTTGCGCGCCGTCATCGAAGAAATATCTGCGATTGGTCAGGTACGGATTCCATTGGCTGCGGAATAACTGTCGCGGTCGGTGATGCCTGCCCGCGGCGTTCCGCCATAGGAGCCGTCCGGTGACTAGCGCAAGGCGCGACCTTTCAGGATGGCATTGCTGCCAAATCGATCACGGATTGCATCTGCGGCGCGCTCCGCCTGACCGCGTTTGCGCGCGTCCGGGTCCAGCAGGTCACCCGAAACTTCGGCTGCATCCGCGCTGCAAAGATCACTGATGCCGCATCCCAACAGCCGGTATGGGCCTTCGTCGCCGACCTGATCGAACAGGTTTCGCGCCGTGCGGTAGATCGTATCGGCCAACTGGGCCGGATCGCGCAAGGAGACCCGTCGGGTCAGCGATGTGTGGTCATGGCGCTTGAGTTTCAGTGTCACCACTCGCCCGGCAATACCCTTGGCCTTGGCCCGGTCCGACACCTTTTCTGCCATGCGCCACAAGTGCCCGTCCAGAATGTCGGGATCGTTGGTGTCATCGCCAAAGGTGGTTTCGTTGCTGATGGATTTCATCGGGGCATCGCGGGAGACGCGGCGTTTGTCCTGCCCGCGTGCCAGATGGTACAGGCGATCCCCCATGGACCCGAACCGGGCCACCAGATCGGTGCGGTCCCAGCGCAGCAAGTCAGTGAAAGTGCGAATGCCGACCTTGTCCAGAGACGCCTGTGCCGCAGGTCCGATACCCCAGATCAGGCGCACCGGTTTGTCACGCAAGAATGCGTCCGTATCGGCGGCACCTATGACGGAAAACCCGAGTGGTTTTTCGAGATCCGAGGCGACTTTGGCCAGAAACTTGTTGTGGCTGAGGCCAATGGAACCCGTCAGCCCCAGTTCCTCCCGCATCCGTTTGACAAGCCGGGCCAGCATCACGGCGGGGGGCTTGCCATGCAGGCGGGCGGTGCCGGTCAGGTCCAGAAAGGCTTCGTCCAGCGACAGGGGTTCGATCGCCGGTGTCAGTTCCTCCATCATCGCGCGGATCGCGCGGGAGGCTTCGACATAGGCCTCCATCCGGGGTTTGATGATGACGGCGTCTGGGCACAGCTTGAGCGCCTGGAACATCGGCATCGCCGAGCGGACACCGCGAATGCGGGCGACATAGCAGGCCGTTGAGACCACGCCGCGCCGTCCGCCACCGATGATGACGGGTTTGCCTTCCAATGTCGGATCGTCGCGCTTTTCCACGGAAGCGTAGAATGCGTCGCAATCCATGTGGGCGATGGACAGTTCGAACAACTCCGGATGGCTGATCGTACGCGGACTGCCGCAGGCCGGACAGCGCCGTGCGGCATCGAAATCAGACAGACAATCGCGGCAAAGACTGGGCATGGCGGTGCTTTGTGACTAGGTCGTAAAGTGTAGCGTGAGATGCGGGGAAAGAACATGGGGTCGAACTGGGTTGGCGCAAAATTGGCGCTGTTCATCGGTGATCCACTGGTGGTGATTGAACGGGATGATCGCCCCGGTCTGACATGGCCGGGCGCGTGGGATTTTCCCGGTGGCGGCCGCGAAGCGGGGGAAACACCGCTGGGATGCGCGCTGCGGGAGACGCGCGAAGAGTTGTCGTTGATCATTTCGCCAGAGGCCGTGACGTGGGGGCGACCGTATCTGAACTCGATCGACGAAACGGTCTGGTTCTTTGCCGCGCGCCTGCCGACCGTGCGTGGAAATGAGATCGCGCTGGGCGATGAAGGACAAAGCTGGGCGTATATGAGCACCGCCGAATACCTTGGCCATACCAATGCGATACATCCATTCAAGACACGTTTGACCGACTATTTGAGCGGTATCGACAGTGCCGAATTCGAGTTCAATGTGGGGGGAGAAGGCCCCCCGCATATCTAGCGGGGGGAGGTGACGAACCGGAGGAAGAACCAATCCGTCTGGGAGTATCCTCTATATACTTACCACCGAGACGGGTATTTACCTAACTGAAATTAACCCCTGTCACGAGATAGGGTATTATGTTGCCTATTGGGCACAAAGAGTGGACGTCTTTGTGACTACCGGTTTGGGCTTTTTGCCTGCGGGCTCGCCATTTCCGAAACGATTGCAACCGCTGCTGCGCGGGGGTCAGCGGCTGTCCAGACCGGGCGGCCGACGACAAGGTGGTCTGCCCCGTTTGCAATCGCATTGGCAGGTGTGGCCACGCGTTTCTGATCGCCGAGATCAGCGCCTGCTGGACGAACGCCCGGCGTGACGATCAGCCGATCCTGTGCTTCGGGCAGGGCCCTGATTGTTGCTGCTTCGTGTGGGGAGGCGATGACGCCATCGGCACCGGCCTCGAACGCGCGGGCTGCGCGGGTTTGCACGAGATCAGCAATATCACCTGCCTGAATGAGGCTTGCGTCCAGGTCCGCCCGGTCGAGCGATGTCAGAATGGTGACAGCCAGTATTTTCATATCGCTGCCGGACGCGCCTTCCTTGGCGGCGCGCACCACGTGGGGATCGCCGTGCACGGTCAGGAAATCCAGATCGAACTGCGCCAGCCCGCGTACGGCGGCCTCGACCGTTGCACCGATGTCGAACAGTTTCATGTCGAGAAAGATGCGCTTGCCGTGTTCTTGCTTCAGTTCATTTGCCAAAGCCAGCCCGCCGCCAGTCAGCATGCCAAGCCCGATTTTGTAGAAGCTGACGCTGTCACCCAGACGTTGGGCGAGATCCAGTCCTGCCAATGCGTTTGGTACATCGAGCGCTACGATCAACCTGTCATCTGCCATCCGGTTTGTCCCCTGCTGTGCGTTTGCGCGGTGATAGGCAGATGGGCCCCTAAAGTCTATCGGACAAAAAGGGCCCGGATGTCCGTGCGACACCCGGGAAAGTGATCAGAGACCTACAGGCAGGCAGCAGTCTCTGGCGCTCGGCCACGGCGCTTTTGCGCACAAGGGATCAGATACGCAAACGGACCGTCGCGGAGGATCCGATGTCTAGGCGGCGCGTGGATGTTCCGTATCAAAGCGATCAACGATCAGGCGGCGCAGTTGCGCGACGATGCGCTCTGTGCGCTGTGGATCGGTGACCGGCGGTATATGTACGGAGTCGGCGCGCCCGACGTTGTGCCGCCGCTTTGCTTGCGCTGCGAGCCGCGCGGCGGCGTCCTCGAAATTCATGTTGATCGGGGCATCGATCGCGCAGGCATATGTGCGTGAACCGCGATTGTCATGCAGCGTCACGAGCGCTTCGAATGATTGCGTTGCGGCGTTGTAAATTACGTCGCTGAGTTGCAATGGTGCGGTCGGCATTTTGATTACCTATGTGTTTTTCTGCTTTGGTGCTCCGGAGATGGTGATGAATACCGGCGATTCCAGTGGTCGGGTCGGGCATATCGATTCACAGTTGCGTGGGTCGCGCATGTGCTTGGACATTTTTTCGGTTAAGTTTCTGTTAATCAAAAAACAAATACTGACTCTGCATTTCTGCGTGGAAACTGCCCGTCGGCAAGAATTGGCCGGTATTGTGCCGAAACTGTCAATTCAAAGGCGTTTGCCAGAGGGACGAACCGGTGGCCGCGTGAGAAAAGCCCTTCTGGAAGTGCGATGTGATCGGGTCGCCTTGGCTGCACTGCACGCGCGATCACCACGGAAAGCTTGGGAATTTCGTGTCTGATCTCAATTCAGCGAAATTCGTTGCAGAAAATCGCCCTGTTGCTCTTGTGCAACGCATCAATCCGCCCCATCTTTTGCTCATAGGCCCGACGCCTTGCGTGCCTCACCGAGGGCGCAGCACTCCGGGCGCTGATTAAGGAGAATGACCATGGACTTATCGAAGTTCACGGAACGGTCGCGTGGATTTGTTCAGGCTGCGCAGACGATTGCAACCCGTGAGAACCACCAACGCCTGACACCCGATCACATTTTGAAAGCCCTGATGGATGATGATCAGGGACTTGCCAGCAACCTGATTACCAGTGCGGGCGGAGATCCTGTGCGCGTTCTGACCCATGTGGATCAGACCCTTGCCAAACTGCCCAAAGTGACGGGCGATGGGGCGCAGGTCTATCTGGATCAATCGACCGCGAAAGTGCTGGCCGAAGCCGAAGCGTTGGCCAAGAAGGCGGGCGACAGCTTTGTCCCGGTCGAGCGTGTTCTGATGGCGCTTGGCATGGTCAAATCGACCGCCAAGGATGCGTTGGAAGCGGGTAAAGTGACACCCCAGGCGCTGAACACGGCCATTAATGACATCCGCAAAGGGCGCACGGCCGACACGGCAAATGCCGAAGAGGGCTATGATGCCCTGAAGAAATACGCGGCTGACCTGACCGAGCGTGCGGAACAGGGCAAGATCGACCCCATCATCGGGCGTGACGAGGAAATTCGTCGCACCATGCAGGTGTTGAGCCGCCGGACCAAGAACAACCCCGTTTTGATTGGGGAACCGGGCGTGGGTAAAACCGCGATTGCCGAAGGCCTTGCCCTGCGTATCGTCAGCGGCGATGTGCCGGAATCCCTGCGTAACAAACGCCTTATGGCTTTGGACATGGGCGCGTTGATCGCGGGTGCGAAATACCGTGGTGAGTTCGAAGAACGCCTGAAAGCCGTTCTGAACGAAGTCACCGATGCGGCAGGTGAAATCATCCTGTTCATCGACGAAATGCACACCCTTGTAGGCGCTGGTGCGTCCGAAGGATCGATGGACGCGGCCAACCTGATCAAACCGGCCTTGGCGCGGGGCGAATTGCACTGTGTCGGTGCGACGACCCTGAATGAGTATCGCAAATATGTGGAAAAAGACGCGGCTCTGGCCCGTCGGTTCCAGCCGGTTGTGGTCGAAGAGCCCACCGTCGAGGACACGATCAGCATTTTGCGCGGGATCAAGGAGAAGTACGAACTTCACCACGGTGTCCGGGTCTCCGACAGCGCATTGGTGGCGGCGGCGACGTTGAGCCACCGCTACATCACGGATCGGTTCTTGCCGGACAAGGCCATTGATCTGGTGGATGAAGCCGCCAGCCGTTTGCGGATGGAAGTGGACAGCAAGCCCGAAGAACTGGACGCGCTGGACCGTCAGATCCTGCAGATGCAGATCGAGGTCGAGGCGCTGCGCCTTGAGGATGATCAGGCGTCGAAAGACCGTCTTGAGACACTCGAAAAGGATCTTGCTGACCTGCAGGAGCGCAGTTCCGAGATGACAGCGCAATGGCAGGGCGAGCGTGACAAGCTTGCTTCGGCTCGTGACATCAAGGAACAGTTGGATCAGGCCCGCGCGACGCTTGAGATTGCCAAGCGCGAAGGTAACCTCGCCAAGGCGGGTGAGCTGTCTTATGGTGTGATCCCTGAACTGGAGCGCAAGCTGGTCGAGGCCGAAGGTCAGGAATCTGACGCGATGGTTGCCGAAGCTGTGCGCCCCGAACAGATCGCGAGCGTGGTCGAGCGTTGGACCGGTATTCCGATGTCCAAAATGCTGGAAGGCGAACGCGACAAGCTTTTGCGGATGGAAGAGCAGTTGCACAGCCGGGTCATCGGTCAGGATACGGCCGTCCGGTCGGTTGCCAATGCGGTGCGCCGGGCGCGTGCGGGCCTGAACGACGAGAATCGCCCCCTTGGGTCGTTCCTGTTCCTTGGGCCAACCGGTGTCGGGAAAACCGAATTGACCAAGGCGCTGGCCGAGTTCCTGTTCGATGATGACAACGCGATGGTACGTATCGACATGTCGGAGTTCATGGAAAAGCACAGTGTGGCGCGTCTGATCGGGGCCCCTCCGGGCTATGTGGGTTACGACGAGGGTGGTGTGTTGACCGAAGCGGTCCGACGTCGTCCGTATCAGGTTGTGCTGTTCGACGAGGTCGAAAAAGCGCACCCGGATGTGTTCAACGTGTTGTTGCAGGTCTTGGACGATGGGGTGCTGACCGATGGTCAGGGCCGCACGGCGGACTTCAAACAAACGCTGATCATCCTGACATCGAACCTTGGCGCGCAGGCTTTGAGCCAGTTGCCGGATGGGGCTGACCCGTCGCAGGCGCGGCGCGATGTGATGGACGCGGTGCGGGCACATTTCCGCCCCGAGTTCCTGAACCGGTTGGACGAGACCATCATCTTTGATCGCCTCGCGCGCGAAGACATGGATGGGATCGTTGATATCCAGTTGGGCCTGTTGCTCAAACGGTTGGCGGCTCGCAAGATCGGGTTGGAACTGGACGAGGGCGCCCGGCAGTGGTTGGCCAATGAAGGCTATGACCCGGTATTTGGTGCACGTCCGCTGAAACGGGTGATCCAGAATTCGTTGCAAAACGCCTTGGCCGAGATGCTCTTGGCAGGTGATGTGCGCGATGGCGACACCATCGAGGTGACGGCGGGGGCGGATGGCCTGATCATCGGCGACCGGATCAGTGCGACGAACCGGCCGCGTCCGGACGATGCCGTCGTGCATTGACCTGAGCATCATGAAGAAGGAAAGGGCGCCCGATGAGGCGCCCTTTTTTGTTTGAACATATCGACGCGAACAGTGTTCGCCACGACGCCTTGACGGTTAAATCACTCAGGAAGAATCACTGCGTCGATGACGTGAATGACGCCGTTAGACGCTTCGATGTCGGCGCTCACCACGTTCGCACCGTCAACGGTTACACCGTCCGTGGTCCCGATTGTCACTTCGGCACCGTTCACAGTACCGGCCATCATGCCGTCGGACAGATCGGTCGACATCACTTTGCCCGGCACGACATGGTACGTGAGGATCGCGACCAGTTGGTCTTTGTTCTCGGGCATCAGCAACGTTTCAACCGTGCCTTCGGGCAGAGCGGCGAAGGCCTCGTCGGTTGGCGCGAACACTGTGAAGGGACCTTCACCTTTGAGCGTTTCAACCAAGCCTGCGGCTTGAACGGCTGCGACCAGAGTGGTGAACGAACCGGCGTCGACGGCTGTATCAACGATGTCTTTTTTGGCGTGGGCGGCGGCGAATGCTGTTCCGGCGATTGCGGCTGCGGCTGCTGCCATTACGAAAGTTCTGCGGATCATAACTAGACTCCTGTTAACGATTTCACGACGTGCGTCATGCACAATCGAGAAGTTAACGCCCGGCAGTGCCCATCGGATCACCGGGAAAATCCGCCTACGTGGTTTGACTGTGGCACTGCATGAACTAAGCCATGAAATTTCCCGCTTTCCAGTCACAAACATGTTAGAGCGACGTGATTATTTTGGCGACTTGCGCATGATCCGAATGGTTTGGATAGTGTGGGAGCAACACCAAAACACTGGGGATGATCCATGGAATTTGCGACGACCGTATTGAATGTGCTCGCGCTGAGCTTTGTCGCAATCATTGGGATTGCGATGGCTGTCATCGTCGTGGTGTTTTGTGCCGATCGGTTGCAGACCAGCGACGCGATCCGGCGCAACTATCCGGTGATCGGGCGCTTCCGGGGCATGTTCTCCACTCTCGGTGAATTCTTTCGCCAGTACTTTTTCGCGATGGACCGCGAGGAACTGCCGTTCAACCGCGCGCAACGGGACTGGATCAAACGCGCGGGCGAAGGACAGGGCAATACCGTGGCCTTTGGGTCTACCCGCAACCTGTCTCTGGTTGGTACGCCGATCTTTGTGAATGCGGCTTTCCCGCCGCTGGAGCAGCAATTTGCGAAGACGGCGCCGATGGTGATCGGATCAGGTGCCCGGTTGCCTTACACGGCGCTCTCGATCTTCAACATCTCGGGCATGAGCTATGGCGCGATTTCGAAACCTGCAGTTCAGGCGCTCAGCCGCGGTGCTCAAGAGGCGGGCTGTTGGTTGAACACCGGCGAAGGCGGGCTGAGTCCGTTTCACCTGGAGGGCGGTTGTGATGTCATTTTTCAGATAGGCACTGCCAAGTTTGGTGTCCGCGATGCCGAAGGCGGTCTGTCAGAGGAGAAATTGCGTCAGGTCGCCGCCCATGAGACCGTGCGGATGTTCGAGATCAAGCTGGCACAGGGGGCCAAACCCGGAAAAGGCGGCATTCTGCCCGGTGCCAAGGTCACGGCGGAGATCGCCGACATTCGCGGTCTGAAGATTGGTGAGGACGGTATTTCGCCGAATCGCCATGCCGAGGTCGATGACTGGGACGACTTACTGGATCTGGTTGCCCGTGTCCGGGAGGTGAGTGGCAAGCCCGTAGGGATCAAGACGGTCGTCGGTGCCGAGGGCCCGATCCGGGAATTGTTCAAAACGATTAATGCGCGCGGGCCCGAAAGCGCCCCGGATTTTATCACTGTCGATGGCGGGGAAGGCGGGACAGGTGCGGCCCCCATGCCTCTTATTGATCTGGTGGGCATGTCCATCCGTGAGGCCTTGATTACTGTTGTGGATCAAAGAGACCGGGCGGGGCTCAAGGAACGCATTCGCATTGTGGCTTCGGGCAAGCTCGTGAATCCCGGCGACGTCGCCTGGGCGATTGCCGCGGGCGCGGATTTTGTGACGTCAGCGCGCGGCTTCATGTTCAGCCTCGGCTGCATTCAGGCGCTCAAGTGCAACAAGAATACCTGCCCGACCGGGATCACGACTCATAACAAGCGTTTTCAGGCCGGTCTGGTTGTCGAGGACAAGTACAAGCGTGTCGCCAGTTATGCCGCGGAGATTACGCACGAACTGGAGACGATCGCCCACTCAGTTGGTGTGGCAGAGCCGCGGCTGATGCGCCGTCGTCATGTGCGCATCGTACAGGACAATGGCCGCTCCTTGCCGCTCAATGAAATAACGCCGAGTTACAATCCGCTGACAAGCCCGTGAGGGGGGATAAATTCGCACTATATACTATGTCATATATAGAGTGTCACATTTGAACCCTGAGGAGAGACCCCATATGGCCCATCGCTGGAAAAGCACACTGAGCCACGCAGACGTCACACCGTATGATGCGTATCTGAACCGTCGCCAACTGATGGGCGGCGCTTTGGGTCTGGGCCTGGTGAGTGCGGCGGGTATGGCGCGTGCCAGCCAAGCGGATCTGGAGTTGAACTCCTGGGAAGACATCACCCAGTACAATAACTTCTATGAGTTCGGCACCGGCAAGGAAGATCCGTTCAAACATGCGGATGCGCTGACGACCGACCCGTGGACGGTGACGATCGACGGGATGGTCGAACGCCCCGGTGAATTTGATTTCGAGGACATCATGGCGGAGATGACGATCGAAGAGCGCATCTATCGCCTGCGCTGCGTCGAGGCATGGTCAATGGTTGTGCCATGGAACGGCTTTGAGTTGTCCGATCTGCTGGCGATGGCTGGCGTCAAACCCGAAGCCAAGTTCGTACGCTTTGAAACGTTGTACCGTCCCGACGAGATGCCCGGCCAAAGGTCCGCCTGGATCGACTGGCCCTATATCGAGGGTCTGAGGGTGGATGAAGCGATGCACCCGCTGACGATCATGGCCACAGGCATCTATGGCAAACCTATTCCAAACCAGAACGGCGCGCCGTTGCGGTTGGTGGTGCCGTGGAAATATGGCTTCAAATCGATCAAGTCCATTGTGCGCATCACCCTGACTGACGAACAGCCTGTCGGCACATGGGAGCAATTGCTGCCCAGGGAGTATGGCTTCTATAGTAATGTGAACCCCGAGGTGGATCACCCGCGCTGGTCGCAAGCCGATGAACGCAGGGTTGGCGGCGGTCTGTTTGCCAAAAAGATCCCGACCCTTATGTTCAACGGCTACAAAGAAGAGGTCGCGAGCCTTTACGAAGGCATGGACCTGCGCGCGAATTATTGATGGCTTTAGCCGCCAAAGAGCACTGCATGCATGGTCCGCCCCGGCAGCAGTGTGAAAATGCCAGGAATGATC
>NZ_JAIMIA010000032.1:35000-43971 GCF_019966495.1 Tateyamaria pelophila
AAAAGGGCGTTTGGTGAATGCCTTGGCAGTAAGAGGCGATGAAAGACGTGATACTCTGCGATAAGCCATGGGGAGCTGAGAATAAGCTTTGATCCATGGATTTCTGAATGGGGCAACCCACCTGACAGTTTCATATTGTTGCGCAAGCACTCAATATGTCGCTGAAACAGGTACTTTTAGACTGAATACATAGGTTTAAAAGAGCAAACCCGGGGAACTGAAACATCTAAGTACCCGGAGGAAAGGAAATCAATTGATACTCCCTTAGTAGCGGCGAGCGAACGGGGACCAGCCGAGCCATGAATGTGACTAGAACGACCTGGAAAGGTCGGCCATAGCGGGTGACAGCCCCGTATAGGAAGCATGATTGGACGTATTAAGTAGGGCGGAACACGTGAAATTCTGTCTGAAGATCGGAGGACCACCTTCGAAGGCTAAGTACTCCTTACTGACCGATAGTGAACCAGTACCGTGAGGGAAAGGTGAAAAGCACCCCGACGAGGGGAGTGAAACAGTACCTGAAACCGAACGCCTACAATCAGTTGGAGGGCCCTTGCGGCCTGACAGCGTACCTTTTGTATAATGGGTCATCGACTTGGTCTATCTAGCAAGCTTAAGCCGTTAGGTGTAGGCGCAGCGAAAGCGAGTCTTAATAGGGCGAATGAGTTAGGTGGATCAGACCCGAAACCGAGTGATCTAGGCATGGCCAGGTTGAAGGTAAGGTAACACTTACTGGAGGACCGAACCCACATCCGTTGAAAAGGATCGGGATGAGCTGTGCCTAGGGGTGAAAGGCCAATCAAACTCGGAGATAGCTGGTTCTCTGCGAAATCTATTTAGGTAGAGCGTCATCCGAATACCCCCGGGGGTAGAGCACTGGATGGGTAATGGGGCCCCACAGGCTTACTGATCCTAACCAAACTCCGAATACCGGGGAGTACTAGATGGCAGACACACGGCGAATGCTAACGTCCGTCGTGAAGAGGGAAACAACCCTGACCTACAGCTAAGGCCCCTAATTCATGGCTAAGTGGGAAAGCAGGTGGGACGACCAAAACAACCAGGAGGTTGGCTTAGAAGCAGCCATCCTTTAAAGATAGCGTAACAGCTCACTGGTCTAAATAAGTTGTCCTGCGGCGAAGATGTAACGGGGCTCAAGCCATGAGCCGAAGCTTAGGATGCACTTAGTGCATGGTAGCAGAGCGTAGTGTGACATAATTCCATGTCTCCTTGATCCCTTCGGGGAAATTGGAGACGCGGAATTTTCTGTGAAGCCGGCGTGTGAGCGATCCGGTGGAGAGATCACTAGTGAGAATGATGACATGAGTAGCGACAAAGAGTGTGAGAGACACTCTCGCCGAAAGTCCAAGGGTTCCTGCTTAAAGCTAATCTGAGCAGGGTAAGCCGACCCCTAAGGCGAGGCCGAAAGGCGTAGTCGATGGGAACCAGGTTAATATTCCTGGGCCGTGGAGTGGTGACGGATCTCGAAGGTAGTTCATCCTTATTGGATTGAATGGGCTGCTTAGAGGTTCCTGGAAATAGCCCTCCTATAAGATCGTACCCTAAACCGACACAGGTGGACTGGTAGAGAATACCAAGGCGCTTGAGAGAACTATGTTGAAGGAACTCGGCAAAATACCTCCGTAAGTTCGCGAGAAGGAGGCCCGGTTCCTAGGCAACTAGGGGCTGGGGGCACAAACCAGGGGGTGGCGACTGTTTATTAAAAACACAGGGCTCTGCGAAGTCGCAAGACGACGTATAGGGTCTGACGCCTGCCCGGTGCCTGAAGGTTAAAAGGAGGGGTGAGAGCTCTGAATTGAAGCCCAGGTAAACGGCGGCCGTAACTATAACGGTCCTAAGGTAGCGAAATTCCTTGTCGGGTAAGTTCCGACCTGCACGAATGGCGTAACGACTTCCCCGCTGTCTCCAACATAGACTCAGCGAAATTGAATTACCTGTCAAGATGCAGGTTTCCCGCGGTTAGACGGAAAGACCCCGTGCACCTTTACTACAGCTTCACACTGGCATTAGGCCGAACATGTGCAGGATAGGTGGTAGACTTTGAAGCAGGAACGCTAGTTTCTGTGGAGTTACCCTTGAGATACCACCCTTGTTCTGCTTGATGTCTAACCGCGGTCCGTTATCCGGATCCGGGACCCTGTGTGGCGGGTAGTTTGACTGGGGCGGTCGCCTCCTAAAGCGTAACGGAGGCGCGCGAAGGTTGGCTCAGAGCGGTCGGAAATCGCTCGTTGAGTGCAATGGCAGAAGCCAGCCTGACTGCGAGACTGACAAGTCGAGCAGAGTCGAAAGACGGCCATAGTGATCCGGTGGTCCCGAGTGGAAGGGCCATCGCTCAACGGATAAAAGGTACGCCGGGGATAACAGGCTGATACTGCCCAAGAGTCCATATCGACGGCAGTGTTTGGCACCTCGATGTCGGCTCATCTCATCCTGGGGCTGGAGCAGGTCCCAAGGGTACGGCTGTTCGCCGTTTAAAGAGGTACGTGAGCTGGGTTTAGAACGTCGTGAGACAGTTCGGTCCCTATCTTCCGTGGGTGTAGGATACTTGAGAGGAGTTGCCCCTAGTACGAGAGGACCGGGGTGAACGAACCACTGGTGGACCAGTTGTCGTGCCAACGGCAGTGCTGGGTAGCTATGTTCGGACAGGATAACCGCTGAAGGCATCTAAGCGGGAAGCCCCCCTCAAAACAAGGTATCCCTGAGAGCCGAGGTAGACCACCTCGTCGATAGGCCAGAGATGTAAGTGCAGTAATGCATTCAGTTGACTGGTACTAATTGCTCGATAGGCTTGATTTGATCCAGTAAAAGCGAGATTTTACATCACGCAATGAACGATAAATCAAAAGCATACACAGACTGTAAGTCGTACGCGACTTGGACAATATTTGTTGATAAAACAGAGGATTTTTTCGGTTTGGTGGTCATAGCGCAAGCAAAACACCCGGTCCCATCCCGAACCCGGCAGTTAAGTGCTGTTGCGCCGATGGTACTGCGTCTTAAGGCGTGGGAGAGTAGGTCACTGCCAAACCTAAAAAGTCCTCTGTTTCGTATTTCTCTTACGATGATCAAAAACGGAACGACCCGCCGCGAGGCGGGTTTTTTTGTGTCTGTGCGATTTTGTGCCCCGAAGCCGCGTGCGATCCAGCCTCAACGCGTGTAGTCTCTCAAACTTTTCTGGCATTATGCTTCTTTATGTCTAAAGTTGTAGAAAATTTCAGTATTTCTTCGACTTTAGGGGCATTCCATGAACCGTGTTTCCTCACTAAGTGCAGTGACTTTGTTCGCAACCGGCGCCGCGTTGGCCTCAGGTTCAGAGACCGAGACTTATGCTTGGGTTCAGGTTGCGCAGAATCAGACTGCTATCGTGCGTGTCATAACTCCAAAGTCTTGTGAGGATATTTCAACGGCTACGCTTACGTTTACTGAACGAAAGGCACCCAGCAATGCTCAGATCGTCAATCTGGCGGGTACCTTATGTGAGGCGACGCAGGCGATGGCATCGGTCCCCACGCAAATATCTGTGGACGATATTTTGCTAACCGTGCCTGGCACAGACGCGCCCGAACGGGTGTTGGTTCTAGGCGATACAGGCTGCCGCGAGACTCCAGCGGAACATCAGAACTGCGCCACGGACTGGCACTTCAAAGCGATTGCAGATGCATCCGCAGAGCTAAGGCCGGATTTGATCGTGCATGTCGGCGACTACACGTACCGCAAAAACTGCGGATGGGGAGAAGAAGGCTGCCCAGGCAGCGACAATGCGTTACGCGAATGGTCAGTGTGGGAAGATGACTTCTTTGCCCCAGCCCAGTCCTTACTCGCTGCGGCTCCCTGGGTCTTCGTCCGGGGCAATCACGAGGACTGCGCATATCGCGACGAACGTGCTTGGGTCGGTTGGACACAGTTCTTCTCCCCACAAGCATTGGCCGGTAATCAACCCTGTAACGTTCCAAACAGTTCATTGATGGAGCATTTTGCTTTCGATAGCGGCGCGGCGGCGCGGCCATTGAATCTATATGTGCTGAACGCCAATGTCGCGAACTACACCCACGGCGACAAATTTTCCTCATTGAACCCATCCCAGGAAAACTGGATCCTGACGCATGTTCCTTTTTGGAGCAAAAATACCCGTCGCCATCACGAACCCTTCCCCAATGGATCGTGGCCCGCCAGCGATCTTATGCTCAGCGGCCATGTCCATCTGTTCGCTCTGCATCATGCTGATTCTTACGGAACCCGGAATGCGCCACTTCAGGTGATCCAAGGTGCCAGCGGTGTAAACCTTGAAGGGCCGGGACAAGTCTACAACACGAAATATAATTTCTCTTACGAGAATGAATTCTCGATCGCGATGATCGAACGCGATAGTACCGATAAATCCCATATCACGCTTTGCCTGCGCACCCCGTCAGGAGGGCTTGCCGCGTTTAAATCCTGGGCCTTTAACAGGCAAGCTGCGGGTGGGATAGTTTTGGATAACCCCGATACCACGGCAACACGAAACGCCGCATGTGTCGCGCCCAACTGACATCGGCAGAGTCCCGCGGGTCAGTTTGAAAAAAAACAGATTTATAGCCATATTGCCATTGCATGACCTTGTAGTCACCGAAGACTTGACGTACATCACCTCCACCGAATGGCGCGGGATGGAGCAGCCCGGTAGCTCGTCAGGCTCATAACCTGAAGGTCGTAGGTTCAAATCCTACTCCCGCAACCAAATTACTACGCTAAATCAAACGCTTAAAGCCCGACCTAATCAGTCGGGCTTTTGCTTGTGCGGTTTACATCAACGCCACATCAACACCGGACCAGAAAAACCGCAGCCACGCGCATAAGCAGGCAACGGCAGGGAACCGCCGACAGCTGCGCTGGTCACGCACGGCAGGTTTAGAATTTTCAGACCTTCGCTGCGCCGCGCATGAACTGGCACAATGCGGGACAAGGCGTGAATTTCCCTGCGCATGCGTGCACGGCTGCTTGAGCGCGATTTGCGGCCTTTCAGGATGGTTTGCTAACCTCCATTGGTAACGGTCTTGATCCGGTAGGAGAGTCTATTCATCATTCCGACTTCGAGCCTTAATCCAAACCTCTGTCCCATAGCTGATCGCCACGCTATGTTATTTGGCGATCAAAGTAAGTGACTTTGCTGGTCAGACCTACGAATGGCGCTCAAACACAATGATCTCTCCACCATGCGATACAAGTAGCGTTTCAAAAGCATCGCGTTGGTCGCCCATCTCCATGCCGGGCGAGCCGATTGGCATTCCGGGAACGGTCAGGCCGAGTGCGTCTGGACGTTCGGCCAAAAGGCGTTGGATGTCAGCCGCCGGGACATGGCCCTCGATGACGTATCCTTCAATAAACCCTGTGTGACAGGAGCTGAGCTCGGGTGTTATCCCTGCATTGTCCTTGGCGGACCACAAGGCACCTTGGGTGACGTCTTGCGCATCAACGTCAATCCCGGCGGATTCAACGTGGGCGATCCATGCCGAGCAGCATCCGCAAGTCGGGGTTTTGAGCACTTTCATGCGTGGCGTTGCGGCAAAGACCGGACCAGCGGCAAGTGCTGAGCCAGCGGCGATCATTAGGAAGTTTCTACGGTTCATTGGATTTCTCCTTTAGTGTTTTATTCTGGCGCTAAACGGTTCAAGCCACGCGCAGCCATGTCATCATTCCGCCTGCAGAATGCTCCAGCATGTGGCAATGCAAAAGCCAATCTCCGGGATTGTCGGCAACAAACGCTATCTGCGCAGTTTCGCCTCGGTCCACAAGAAGCGTGTCACGCAGCGGACCTGCCGTCCCATTCGAACCTATCTGTCGGAAATGGTGCCCATGAAGATGCATCGCGTGGGGCCAGGCCGTATCGTTGGTGATGTCGATCCGAACGGTTTCGCCCCGATCAGCCGCAACCAAAGGCTCATCCGGCATGTCGGCCATGCCGTTGAAGGCCCAGACTTTACCGGCACCGGCCATCTCGCGCATGCCCATCATCTGTCCGCCCATCATGGCACCACCCATACGTCCCATGGCCCCACCTTCCATCAGAAGGGATGCTTTTCTGGCAGTCTCCAAAGGGCCAAGCTGCGGCAGCGGGTTGGGTGGCAGTGGTGACGGAGCGTCCAGACGTTCGGATCGGGCGACCGCTGTGACGTCAAATGTTGCGATTGCATAACCGCCGTCACGCTCGAAGCTGATAAGGAAAGCTTCCTCGCCAACGCTCGCCGTCACGTCAACAATGATGTCCGCCCGTTGCGCCGGTGCAAGTGTCAGGCGATCCAACGGTTGTGGTGCATCAAGCGGCATGCCGTCCAACGCAATGATCCAGCCCCCAAGGCCCTGAGCCTCAAGCGAGAAAATCCGCGCATTTGCGGTGTTCACGAGGCGCAAACGGTGACGACTGAACTGTTCAACCGGCTGACGCCAGTCTCCGATCCCATTTACGGTAATCCAGTTCCCGATCCGACCGGCATGCGCCCAGTCGTGCATATCACCGAAACCGCCCGCGATCTGGGCATCCTCCGCCAGACGCCAGTCATCAATTAAAAGCACCTCATCGTTGTCGACTTCGGGGCCTCCCCCGGCCTCTTCGACGACCAGCGCCCCGGAAAGCCCCCGCGCCATCTGCTCATAGGACCGATTGTGGGGATGATACCAATAAGTTCCGGCATCGGGCACGACGAAGTCATAGAGAAATGCCGCTCCGGGTTCGACGACGTCTTGTGTCAAGCCGGGGACACCATCCATCGCGTTGTCGATGCGGATCCCATGCCAGTGGATGGTGCTCGGCTGCGGGAGTTCATTTTGAAATCGGCGCGTCATTCGGGCGCCTTGCGGCAGCCTGATCGTAGGACCCGGAACTGCTCCGTTATAGCCCCACACCTGCGTTTCAGGGTAGTTCGCGGGCGCGAGTTGAAGCACGCCTTCACGCGCGATCAGGTCTGGCGGCGTTTCAGCCTGTAGAGCTGTCGGACGAAAGCCAGTTGCCGCCAATGCCGCAACCATCCCACCTCCAAACGTCCGACGTGTGATCGATTTCATAAGAAACCCCCTCTGTTAGTTTCTGTAGTCTGACCGCTGGCGGCCGCACTATCGATTTGGTTTGTAGCTTCAGGCGCGCTGATCGTGGTCAGGATTGCTGTTGTCATAAGGATCAATGCAACAAGCACCGATTCCATTCGAATGCTCCGACGCAGATGCGCTCTGGCACCCGGCTCTTTCCGAAGCAAGGCAGGCGTCAGCCGCAACTTGTTCCATGCGGCAAAGCCAATGATGCCGAGAAAAACGCCCAGCTTGATTGCAAAAAACTGCCCGTAGGAGGTAAAAAGCGCATCCAGTACGTTGCCAGTTAGCAGCCACAGCGTCACTCCGCCCGCCAAGGTCAACGCACCAACGACCCAGACGGCAATCCGGCCAAAATCGTGGCTGATCTGGCCGACGATACTGGCCGTGTTTGCCCCGGAAAGGCGGTAGAGCGGTGCGAAGGCTCCGACCCAGAACGCCAAGCCCAAGATATGGAGCGAGATGAGTGCGGCAAGCAAAAAGCGCGGTTCCTCGAGCGCATGGCCGCGAAACACGAAAGATGCAGCCACGGCAAGGACACCGAATGCCGCGAGCGGTCGCCCAAGGCGTGCAGGCAGCAGGATCGCACAAATCAAGGCCAGTCCGACAAGCCGCAAAGCGATGCTGGAGCCGAGGGGGCTTTCCGAAACCATCGTCAGCATCATCGGGTCTGTTGCGCCCTGCCATGTGCTTCCCATCAGGAAACTCGCACGCAGCGGAAGTCGCATAAGGGACAAAAGAGCTGCCCCAATGGCGCAGAAGACCGACAACCGGCGCAGTGCTTGCACTTCGGGTGCGGGAAGATGGCGGAGCGTCAAAATACTCAAAATGCTGCCCATCGCGATCAACGCCGTCGCGTAGACAAGCGCCTTTACGCAGATGGACAGCCAAGTGACCAAATCAGCTGAAGCGACCGCGCTCAGCATCGGGTCTCAATTCGAGATTTCAAAACTGAACGTTCCTTGCATTGGATGACCATCGGCTGCCAATCCCCGCCATTCGACCTTGTATTGCCCGGCTGGCAGCGCTGGCGGCGCGGCACTGAATTCACTGACGGGCTGCATATTATCGCTGCGCGTCACATCATGCGCAGCCCCATCCTGATCGGTGAGAGAGATCAGAGTGACGCGCATTGGCATGTCAAAGCGCATTGAAATTGTCGGCGGAGACGTCTCCAGAACGGCCCCATCCGCAGGCTCTGTTACCTCTTTCTTGGAATGCGCATCTGCGCTTGGAGGTGCGAACGCCAGCGAAAGCGCTGCGATCGCGGCAAAGTAAACGGCAGGTTTCATATTTTGCTCCTGAGCCTGGGTTCGAAAAACTCTGACCGGAAACAAGGTCTCCGGCCAGCCTCCGCAGCTCTATTCAGGCATAATCGCGCCAATTGCATACATACCGTCGTCGCCCTTGATCAGCATTAATGTAACTGAATCCCCAGCCGCGATATCGCCCATCATTTCCGCGTCGGGCATCATCGCCAAATCCATCGTCATGGCAGGCCAGCCGATTTCAGGAATGGGTTCGTGACTGACATTGGCAGTGCCGTCGCCGATGGAATTGACCACGGCCTTTGTATGCACGGCACCTTCCATCATTTCGTCACTGACGGCCATGTTCGAATGGTCCATGTCCGAGTGGTTCATTTGCGCATACGCCAGTGGCGCGCTCAGAACAAGAGTAAACATCCGGCGTGGACCGCGTTTATGCGGCCTTGACGTTTTGTGCTGCGGTTTTCCAGTTCCATGGTAGCAGCTCGTGCACGCGCGAGACTGGCATGTCGGGCAGTCGTTTGAGAACGTCAGCGAGCCAGGCTTGGGGGTCGATGTCGTTCATTTTTGCGGTGACGATCAGGGTGTACATGAAGGCTGCGCGGTCGCCGCCGCGTTCGGAC
>NZ_JAIMIA010000033.1 GCF_019966495.1 Tateyamaria pelophila
AGACGATGTCATCAAGCAGTACCTGGAATTACATTCCGACAAATGATGCCTCCGGCGTCAGCCGGTGGTCCTTCACTTTGAGCGCCTGATCGTACAAGTCCCTGAATTCGGCATTGGTGTGCAGTTGATCCGCTTTGGCGCGGTGCCATTTCAAGCCCTTTTCGTGCCATTTGCGCAGGGTATCGTCCTGCATCAGTCGGTCATACTCCGCTTGCAGACGGGGCAGGTTGCGTTTGATGGTGACATCGCGGAAATCGGACCAGTCCATGCGAATCCAGTAATTGATCCCGATCGAGCGGTCCACATGAAGCGCGCGGCCACGCTGCCGTTTGATCAAAAAGGACTCCGCGCTGCGCAAGGCGTAGTGGTTGAGTTGGAGCAAGTCGTATCCGATTGATTTTTTGGAACTTCTCCAGCCGCTTTTTACAAATTCCCTGGTCATATCCCTGCCGGAGCCATTTACCCAGCGCACTTTGTCGGAGAGCACCGGGTCCAACTTGTTCGGGCGATGGCAACTGATCTTTCCGTAGGCTCCTATGTTCTTGAACATCGTTTTGAACCCCCAGACCGTATGCGGTTTGGGGCAGAAGTTTGGGGCGCAGCGGTCGAATTGATCGATCACGAAATCATCGGCGAGGTCGGTCACGCCATTGTGGCCAAAAAGCCGCCACGTCATTGCAACATTGGTGGCGTCGGGAACGGCGTCAAAAAAATCCTGCAACGTGCCGTTGCCGGTGCGCACATTCATGAATTCATCCACATCGATGTGGATAATCCAATCTGCATTTTTGATTACCGGTTCCCTGAGCGACTGGTTCAGCGCGTATTGCTGGGGCGAATTGCCTTTCCAGCCGTCATTGTTGCGGTGCTGGAGCACGCCCATGTCTTGCAGACGGTCGAGAATTTCGCTGGTCCCGTCTTCGCAGCCATTGGTGTAGATCAGAAAGTGATCGACGCCCATGGCCCGGTGATACGCGACCCATTCGACGATATAGGGCGCCTCGTTTTTCATGCAGCCGACGATGACATTGCCCGAAGATCCTTCTGGCAGCACCCTTTGAGGCAGGGCGGTATAGGCGGCGGCAAGTTCCTCCTCGTTGACGGCGCCGAGCCTGTTGTGCGGTGCAAAGGAAGACGTGCGCAATTTTTCAAAATTTTGCACCGCCAAGGGCGGCATCAGTTGGCGTGCCGTCTCGCTCAACCCATCGACATGGGTCAGCGCCGGGGCGGGGGGATGTGACCCGTTCAGCCGGGCGAGATCGGCGGCCTTGCCTTTGCGTTCCGCGCGCGAGGCCTTGTCGATGCGCCACATGAACCCAAGCAGATATTGCGACGCACGAAAGCCTTTTGTCGGATCTGCCTCTGTCCATGGTTTCTTGGCACGGGGCGTTTTGAAAAGATCCTTTGGCAAGTCATGAGTTGCCATGAGCGACCGGTTTGCTGCCGCAAAGGTCTTTGAAATGGCCGAGAGAGACGCAGGATCGATGGGATCGCCGTCCACCCTGATTTCATTGACGAAGGACCGCCACAACTGCCGGGGCAGTATCCGTTTTTTCGATGCCAGCACTTGCAGGATGAGGTCGTCCAACTGACGACCGCGCGCCAGCCACGCGGCGGATGCGGGCGCTGGAACATCGATGGACGTCGCCTTGCCGATCGCAGTCTCGATCTGGAACGCGGCGCGGATTTCTTCGGTTACCGTCTCGGCGGCAAATCGGTCTGGGTCATAGGCGCGGAAGTGAAGCGCTCCGGCACCGAAAACGGCGTTCCAGTGGCGTTCTAACGCGGCGTAGTCCAACCAGAACGGCGCGCCCTGGTTCTCCGGAAAGACGCCCGCTTGCGGGTTGATTTTGGGCCTTGCGGCCAACACGTCGGACCACCATGTCTCGGTGCCCGCAAGGTTGAGTTCCTGTTCCAGGGATACGCCACGCCCCTCCAGGATCTGTTCCGCATAGTGCCGCGTGAGAAGACGCGCCGGTTCGTCGATATGGGCGATGACGCGAATATCCGCGGACAGCGGCGCCAAAAGCGTATGCAACCGCTCCAATTCGGTGCCGGAGGCAAGGCTGACGCCCAATTGCGACGCTGACAAGATGAGGTGATCCGGCGCATTTTGTGCAACCTCCCTGGCCAGATCGTCGGCGAGCGCGTCATGTAAGACTTTCTGTTTATCACCCGTGATATATCCGCGATTGAAGCGCAGCGGGTCAATGTGATCGGGGTCCGTCACCGCCATGTAGAGGCGCGTGTGGTTCGTATTTCCGGGGCTGCGCGCAAAAAGCACGCCCTTCGAAATCAGTTGATCCCGTTTGAGCGCCAGCACATGCTGAAGGCGGTCTGCGCCCACCTGTTCCAGGCCGATGTGAAGATGGATGCGCATTATCCGACCTGCGTGAGTTTGTTGACGTTGGTTTTGCCCCACCAAGGCAGAGGAACGTTAATGAATGCGCCGATCAGATCACGCACGGCCGGGTCGGCCACGTCGAATTCAAGGAAATTGTCGTCGTTTCGAAACAGGGCGCGCAAGTGAGCATAGTGCCCTTCGATCCACCGGATGCGTTCCGCGCTCGTCTCGCCGTACCCTTCGGGCAGGCCGGGGATGTTCGAACCGGGCAAGCGGGCGGTGCCCAGATCGGACCACGCCAACATGCTTTGCGAAACTTCAAACGGATTACGGGACGAAGCCAGAAATTTCACCTCCGGATGATGATGTCTGAGCGCGTCGATCAGGGCGAAATCCATCTGCGGCCAAAGCGAGCGCCCGTCGCGCAGCAGGTTCATTTCGGATATTGCGTCAAAATCAGTGAGGTAGGCACCGGGATCGCCTGTCTCATAAAACCCACGATAGAGCAGATCGGCGACATAAGCGCCATGCAACGCCGTATTCTCGGTTTGCTTGGCCCGAATACGGTGGTCTGCAACATGCAAGCCCGCGCGGCGCAATGCCCGCGAAAGTGTTGTCGTGCCTGTCTTGGGCAGACCAAGGTTTACCACGCGCAAGCTCATGCGGCGGGCACCGGCAGCCCGAGTTGAATCAGCATCGCTTCCTCTTGTGGCGGCAAGATCGGAGCCGTTCGCAAATGCGCCTGCATCGCGACATATTCGGGTTTGGCCAGCAAGGCGTCACGCTTCGCAATATGCTGCCGGACCGCTTCGTCATGCAATGCCTTGATTTCCTTGTCCTGCTTCAACTCGGCCAAGGCTTTCCTGAGCGCGGGCAAATAGCGCCGGATGGACGTGTCTTTCCATGCAGGATCGTTGCGCTCACGCCAATACGTGTCATCGAAAGCTCGGTTTTCACGGTTCACGTCGCCCCGATCGTTCTTGACAAGATAGCTGTCGAGCGAGCGCAAGGCATAATGGTTCAGTGTTGCAAAATCACGGGCGCCTTGGGCCGGAAACCGACGCAGACGCCTTGGATTGGCTGCGACGAGAAAGCGGTGCGGAACCTTGCGCCCCGATCCGTCCGTCCAGTCGGGGCGCGCCTTGCCTTTCGCAAAGGGGCGATGTGCGCCGAAATATTTGAGTGGAAAATTGCGCCGCATCAGCGATTTGACCTCGATCGCCGCTTCACCGCACCACAGATCGGGATTGTGAGACCGGGTGAATTGTTCGATCACGGGCCGATCTTGGAACCGCTCGACGCCATCATTGGCAAAGAATTGGAAGTTCACCGAAATCGCTTGGGGATCGCTGCACGCTTCAATGAGGTCCGGAATGGTGTTGTCGCCCACATGGATGTTCAAAAATTCGTCGACATCCGCGATCCAGACCCAGTTGGCCGTGGTGACAATGTCATGTCTCCGCGCATCTTTCAGCGCCTCCATCTGGTAATTGCGCCCGGTGGCGGGGTTCGGCAGATGCTGGCACAGGCCGCGTGCGGCCAGCGCATCAAGCAACCGATCCGTACCATCCGTGCAATCATTTAAATAAATCAAATGCTCCGTCACACCGATCAGGCGATTGAATGCAATCCATTCCAACAGGAACGGGCCTTCGTTCTTAACGCAAGTGACAGCCGTAATGCGCATCACACGCCCGCCTTGTGCCTGGGGTCCATCCGCCATGTGCCTCATAAGGGTATGAGTGCGTTTGTGCCCCAAAACCTCTTTTTCTAACGTTAACATCATGCCAGCCGACAGGAATCACGTCAACGACCATGGGGAATGGCCTCTTGACCTCAGCCTGTGGCGATGCAGTTTGGTCAGGCAACGAAGGATGTGACAATGCAAGATCTGTCGACGATCGACGCCGTACAAGAAATGCTCGCGGCGCAGGGATATGTTTGCGACCGTGCCTTGGGGACCGTTGTGTTTCTGAGCCTGCGGCTTGGTCGGCCATTGTTTCTGGAAGGCGAGGCGGGCGTCGGAAAGACGGAGATCGCCAAGGCGCTGGCGGCGTCCCTCGGGCGTCGGTTGATCCGGTTGCAATGTTACGAAGGGCTCGACGCGTCCTCGGCGGTTTACGAATGGAACTTTCCGGCGCAAATGGTTGCGATCCGGACGGCAGAAGCGGCGGGTGGCGCCGAGCGGGGCGCCCTTCAGACCGAGCTCTTCTCGGACGATTACCTCATTGAGCGGCCTTTGTTACAGGCGATGCGCCCGGATGAAAACGGCGCGCCTGTGCTGTTGATCGACGAATTGGACCGTACAGATGAACCGTTCGAAGCCTTCTTGCTGGAAGCGCTCAGCGACTTTCAGGTGACGATCCCCGAATTGGGCACGATCAAAGCCCCCGAACCGCCCATCGTGATCCTGACCTCCAACCGAACCCGCGAAGTCCATGACGCGCTCAAGCGGCGCTGCCTTTACCATTGGGTGGACTATCCGAGCTTTGACCGCGAGATGGAAATCCTGACCGCCCGCGCGCCCGAGGCGGCAGAAACGCTCAGCCGCGAAGTGGTGGCCTTTGTCCAGCGCCTGCGCACCGAAGATCTGTTCAAGAAGCCGGGTGTGGCCGAAACAATCGATTGGGCCAAATGCCTGCTGGCGCTGGACGTGATCACACTTAGTCCCGAAGTGATCGCCGACACGTTGGGCGCGATCCTGAAATACCAGGATGACATCCAAAAATTGCACGGATCCGAAGCCAAACGCATTCTGGATGATGCCAAAGCTTCACTGGAGCCCGCGTGATCCACCTTCATCTTGCCACATGAACTCCGGGGGTCCGGGGGCTGGCCCCCGGTTCTGACAGATGCCAGAATACGCACCGCTTGACCTGCCTGATGATCCAAAGCTCGCCGGGAACATCACCCATTTTGCGCGTGCCCTCCGCCGTGCGGGCCTGCCCATCGGGCCCGGTCGGCTGATCGATGCAATTCGCGCGGTGGAGGCTGCAGGCTTTACCAGCAAACGCGACTTTTACTGGACCCTGCACGCCTGCTTCGTGTCCCGGCCTGAGCAGCGAACGGTTTTTGCTCAGGTGTTCCGACTCTATTGGCGCGATCCCCGGTATCTGGAACATATGATGGCGGCGATGCTGCCGGCTGTCCGGGGCGTGCAGGAAGACCGCAGTGCGCAGGCCGCAGAAAAGCGGGCGGCCGAAGCCCTGCTGGACGGGGCTGAAGCGCCGGATCAACCGGATCAGGAGCATGAAGAAGGCGGTACGGAGATCGAGGTCGATGCTTCGTTGACCATGTCCGCCGAAGAGAAGCTGAAATCGTTGGATTTTGAGCAGATGAGCACGTCCGAGATGACACAAGCCAAGGCGATGCTGGCGCGGATGACGTTGCCGGTGGATCCGATCGCAGTGCGGCGTAGCAAAGCGGCAGGTGCGGGGCGGATTGATGCTGCGCGGACGTTGCGCGCCTCCATGCGGCATGGTGGCGAGTTGCGGGATCTGAAGTACAAAACCCCCAAGATGCGCTATCCGAACCTTGTTGTGCTCTGTGATATTTCCGGCTCAATGAGCCAGTATTCGCGGGCAGTGCTGCATTTCCTGCATGCGGTCTCCAACGCCAAGGGCGCGGGCTGGGCGAAAGTGCACGCATTCACCTTTGGGACGCGCCTGACCAATATCACGCGCCATCTGGCGCAGCGGGATGTGGATGCTGCGTTGAAAGCCGCGGGCGCGGAGGCGCAGGATTGGGAAGGCGGGACCCGGATCGGCGCATGTCTTGAGGCGTTCAACCGCGACTGGTCGCGCCGGGTTCTGGGGCAGGGGGCTGTCGTGTTGCTGATTACGGATGGGCTTGACCGCGATGATCCGGAGGCATTGGCCAGGCAGATGGAGCGGCTCCGGCTGTCTGCGCGGCGTCTCATCTGGATCAATCCGCTGCTGCGCTGGGATGAATTTGCACCCAAGGCCCGGGGTATCGCCGCGATGCTGCCCCATGTGGACAGTTTTCGAGCGGGGCATTCCATTGCGTCGCTCGAAGAATTGGCCGCCGTGATCTCGCGACGCGATGACGTTGGCGACCGTGATCGATTGCTGCGCATGATGTCACGCTAGGCCCGCTGGATCGGTCTGTTTTGCGCAAGCGCAAAAGGCGCCCGCCCACCGACCCATTGGAGCGTCGACGTCGTCAGGCGAAGGTTTTGCCAAATGTACTGCGATACGTGTCGCTCAGTTCGGCCAAAGGTGCGGAGTTTTTACCCAACCAGACGGTGTCACCAGTGAATTTGCCAACGGTTTGGATTGGGATGCCAAGCTTGCCTGCCTCCAGCATCAACGCTTCGGCCTTGTCGAAGTTGCAGGCCACCAGATAGCGCGCCTGGTCTTCGCCAAACAGGAATGGCGTTTCGTCGCTGTCGAACACAAGACCGACGCCTGCCGCTTCGGACAGTTCAAACGCTGCAAGCACGAGCCCGCCATCGCTGAGATCTGTGCAGGCGGTGATCAAATGCCGATTGTCGCGGATGAATTTTCCATGTTTGGCTTCGGCGTCGAGATCCACCGGTGGCGCGTCCCCCTCACTGCGGCCAAAGACTTCCAAGAGAAGGGCCGATTGGCCCAGGTGCCCATGCGTTTCACCGATCACAAGCGCCACGTGGCCGTTGCGCACTTCGCTGCCGATGATGTCGTCGGCATGCTGGATCAGGCCAACAGCCCCGATTGTCGGCGTCGGAAGGATTCCTGTCCCGTCGGTTTCATTGTAGAGCGACACGTTGCCCGACACGATTGGCATATCCAAAGCGGTGACGGCTTGCGCGATGCCTTGGATTGCGCCGACGAATTGGCCCATGATCTCGCGTTTTTCCGGGTTGCCGAAGTTCATGTTGTCGGTCGTGGCCAAAGGTGTCGCTCCCACCGCACAAAGGTTGCGGTAGGCCTCGGCGACGGCCTGTTTACCGCCCTCGACCGGGTTCGCCTTGACGTATCGTGGCGTGACGTCCGAGGTGAAGGCGAGAGCCTTATCCGTGCCATGCACCCGGACGATGCCGCTGCCGATGCCGGGGGTGCGCGCGCTGTCGGCCATCACCATGGTGTCGTATTGCTCATAAACCCAGTGCTTGGAGGCGTAGTTCGGACTGGAAATCAGGGCACGCAGCCCGTCAATCGGATCAATGCCGGGCACGTCGCCCAAAGCGGCCGCCGCAGGGGTCGGCACCCAGGGTCGATCATATTCCGGGGCTTCGGACGAGAGCTTGGAGAGCGGCAGGTCGGCTTTGACTTCGCCGCCATGGACAATGACGAAACGGTCTTCGGCGATGGTTTCACCGACGATGGCAAAGTCGAGGTCCCATTTGTCGAAGACGGCCTTGGCCTCGGCCTCCAACTCCGGGCGCAGCACCATCAACATACGCTCCTGCGATTCCGAAAGCATCATTTCATAGGCTGTCATCTGCGCTTCGCGCACGGGCACGTCGTCGAGGTTCAGCTTGACGCCGAGCCCGCCTTTGTCGCCCATCTCGACGGCGGAGCACGTCAGGCCGGCAGCCCCCATATCCTGGATCGAGATCACGGCACCTGTCGCCATGAGTTCCAGTGTCGCTTCCATCAAGCGTTTTTCGGTGAAGGGGTCGCCAACCTGCACCGTGGGCCGTTTCTCTTCGATCGTGTCGTCGAACTCGGCCGAGGCCATGGTCGCGCCACCGACCCCGTCACGGCCGGTTTTGGCACCGAGATAGACGACCGGCATGCCGATGCCGGAGGCGGCAGAGTAAAAGATCTTGTCGGCGTCTGCGAGGCCCGCGGCAAACGCGTTTACCAGACAATTGCCGTTATAGGCCGCATCAAAGCGGACTTCGCCGCCTACGGTGGGCACGCCAAAGGCGTTGCCATATCCGCCGACGCCTTCGACCACACCGTGTACAAGCTGGCGCGTTTTGGGATGGGAGGGTTCGCCAAAGGACAGCGCGTTCATGGCCGCAATGGGCCGCGCGCCCATGGTAAAGACATCGCGCAGGATGCCGCCCACACCAGTGGCGGCGCCTTGATAGGGTTCGATATAGGAAGGGTGGTTGTGGCTTTCCATTTTGAAAACCACGGCTTGCCCGTCGCCTATGTCGACGACGCCTGCGTTTTCGCCGGGGCCGCAGATGACTTGTGGACCGGTTGTGGGCAAGGTCCGCAACCACTTCTTTGAAGATTTGTAAGAGCAGTGCTCGTTCCACATGGCCGAGAAAATACCCAGCTCCGTGAACGTGGGGGTGCGGCCAATGATCTCGAGGATGCGGGCATATTCATCGGCGCTCAGCCCGTGCTTGGCAATCAGGTCCTCGGTGATCTGTGGTTCTTGCATGTCTGTCCCTCGGGCAATGGTGCGCGCTGTTTAGAACAGGCGGCGCTGATGGGGAAGGGGCAGTATGACCCGCAAGATCCTGTGGTCGTTGCGGGGGAATGGCAACGGGCGGTCAGCAGCGAGCGGCCATTGCAGCATCAAGATGAATTTGGTTTCAAGCCTCTCTGGCCGTCGCGTCCAATAGTATTGGCACGATTGCGACCTGCTACCGGCAAGGTGCGGCGCCTGAACCAGCTGATCCTGGCCCAAAAAAAAGGCCGAGCATAAAGCTCGGCCAAGTCCAACAGGGAGGTGAAGAAGCGCGAGACGCGCTGTGTTTCTTCAATAGGCGAGTTAGGCTTGGGATTGCCTGCAATCAAGGCAGAAAGTGAACTTTGGCGCTCATATCCGCCATGCGTCACGTGCATGGCTTACTGTTTTTCTTGTTTTTTCAAAACCTTACGGTATGCGATGATTTCTTCTTGCACGAAATCGCGAAATGCCGAAATGCGTTTCGATTGTCGTAGTTCTTCCGGATACGCCAAAAACACTGGCACATCTGCCGATTGAATCTCCGGGAGGACATGGACGAGTCGCGGTTCGTCCTGGCTGACATAGTCGGGCAGGATACCCAGACCGAGATTTTGCAAGACACCTTGCAGAACGCCGAAATAGTTGTTCACGGTCAGCAAGGACTTTACGTCATATGTGAGCAAATGCTGCACCAGATTGGAACCGGCACCCACCTGTGCCGAGTTGGCGTTCTGGCAAATCAGCCGGTGATCCTTCAGGTCTTCGAGCTTTTCCGGCAAGCCATTTTCGTCAAGATAGGGTTGTGTTGCGAACATTTGCATTTTGACCGTCATCAACCGCTTGCGGATCAGGTCGGCCTGGCTGGGTTCTTTCATGCGGATCGCCACGTCGGCTTCGCGCATCGGCAGGTCCAGCACCCGTTCCTCGAGCATCAGATCGACTCTCAGATCGGGATACTGTTTGTAAAGCTTGGCAAGGCGGGGCGCGAGCCACAGCGTGCCGAAGCCGATTGTGGTGGTGACGCGCAGATCGCCAAACACTTCTTCTTCGCTGTCGCGGATGCGGGCGGCCGCTGTGTCGAGACGCTTGTTCATTGCGGTTGTGGCATCAAACAGGAGCTCGCCCTGTTCAGTCAGGATCAGCCCGCGCGCGTGCCGGTGAAACAATGTGGCGTTCAGTGATTCTTCGAGGCCTCGGATTTGCCGGGAAACGGCCGATTGGCTCAGATTGAGCTTGTCGCCCGCATGCGTGAGGCTGCCCGCGTCGGCCACGGCATGGAAGATTCGTAATTTGTCCCAGTCCATGCGCACTGCTTTCTTAGTTTCCGTGATACATTAGAGCAAACATCGAAGGTTCGCACGGTCCAGAATGCGTGATTGTGGCGATAAACGAAAAATTGTTCGACAGGTCAGTATTTGTGACCTATTATGGGGCAAGAAATATGCAAGACTGATCTTGGTAGGGAGGCTACGGATGAGCACGCAAAAGATATCGCTGAACGACCGCTATGATCTGGAAAAGAGCCCGGTGTTGTTGAATGGGACTCAAGCGCTGGTGCGTTTGATGCTCATGCAGAAGGCACGGGATGTTAAGGCGGGTCTGAACACCGCCGGGTACGTGACCGGCTATCGTGGTTCGCCGCTGGGTGCGGTCGACATGCAGATGACACGCGCGCTCAAGCCATTGACCGCTGCGGATATCACGTTTGAGCCGGGACTGAACGAAGACCTGGCGGCGACCGCGCTTTGGGGCGCGCAGCAGGCCGAGTTGCGCGGTGAAGGCAAGTTCGACGGTGTGTTTGGCCTGTGGTACGGCAAGGGGCCGGGGGTGGACCGCTCCGGAGACGTGATGCGTCATGCCAATATGGCGGGTACTTCGAAGAACGGTGGCGTGCTGATGGCGATGGGCGACGACCACACTGGCGAATCCTCGACCGTGCTGCATCAGTCCGAGTTCGCGTTGGTCGATGCCTATATGCCGATCGTATCGCCTGCGGGTGTCCAGGAGATCCTGGACTTTGGCCTTTATGGCATTGCGCTCAGTCGGTTCGCCGGAGTTTGGGTTGGCCTCAAGACCATGAAAGACACGGTCGAGGTCACCTCTGTCGTTGATGGGGATCCGCATCGGCTCAACTTCGTCATGCCCGAATTCCCGATGCCCGAAGGGGGCCTGAACATTCGCCTTGTGGATGAACGCATCCAGCAGGAAGCCCGGTTGATCGACTACAAACGCTATGCCGCCGAAGCCTTTGCCCGCGCCAACAAGATGGACAAAAGGGTTTGGGGCAAGTCGGGTGCCAAGATCGGGTTCGTCGCGGCAGGCAAGAACTGGCTTGATCTGACCCATGCGCTGTCCCTGTTGAATCTGGATAAAGAAGAGGCGGAGCGCCTGGGCGTTACCACTTACAAAGTGGGCCAGACATGGCCGCTGGACACAAAGAGCTTCAGTGAATGGGCCGATGGGCTGGACCTGATCGTCGTGGTCGAAGAAAAACGCAAGCTGATCGAGGTACAGATCAAGGAAGCCATTTTTGACAACCGGCAGGGACGTCGTGTTTATGGCGGGACGCGTAACGGCAAGGATTTCTTCAGCGCGAAATGGGCGCTGGACCCTGTCGAGATTGCCACAAAGCTGGGACAGGTCCTGATTGATGAAGGGTGCGCGACCGATGGCATAAAGGCCGGATTGGCCATGCTGGACGAAGCGCGCCGGTCCGACAACGCCGAAGAGATTGCGGCGCGCTTGCCTTATTTTTGCTCGGGCTGTCCGCATAATTCATCCACCAAGGTGCCGGAGGGCAGCCGCGCCTATGCAGGCATCGGCTGTCACTTCATGGCGCAGTGGATGGATCGCGAGACGCTGGGCTATACACATATGGGCGGCGAGGGCGCCAACTGGATCGGCGAAGCGCCGTTTTCGAAACGTCCGCATGTGTTCCAGAACCTCGGGGACGGCACCTACAACCATTCCGGGGTGCAGGCGATCCGGGCCGCTTTGGCGGCGGGCACCACGATGACCTACAAGATCCTGTATAACGACGCCGTCGCGATGACGGGCGGGCAGGGCAATGAGGGCGGCCTGGACCCCTACCGCATCGTCAACGAAGTCCGGGCGATGGGCTGTGAAAATGTCGTGGTTGTCTATGACGATAAGGAAGATGTGGACCTGTCCCGTTTTCCCAAAGATGTGGACACCCATGAGCGCGCCGAGTTGCAGGTCGTGCAAAAGAGACTGGCCCAGACTGAAGGCGTGTCGGTCATCGTGTATATACAGACCTGTGCCGCCGAAAAGCGCCGTCGTCGCAAGCGGGGCACGTTCCCGGATATCGACAAGCGTGTGTTCATCAACACGGATGTGTGTGAGGGCTGTGGCGATTGCGGGGTGCAATCGAACTGTGTCTCGATCATTCCCAAAGAGACGGAACTGGGCCGCAAACGCGCCATTGACCAGTCGTCGTGCAACAAGGACTTTTCCTGCGTCAAAGGCTTCTGCCCGTCATTCGTGACCCTTGAAGGGGCGCAGGTGAAAAAGCAGGCAACTGCAACGTTGGACCTGCCTGATTTGCCGATGCCGAACCTGCCGACGATCGACGGGACGTGGAATGTCGTCATCACCGGTGTTGGCGGCACGGGTGTCGTCACCATCGGTGCCGTGTTGGCGCAAGCTGCGCATCTGGATGGCAAAGGGGCCGGCATGATGGAGATGGCGGGCCTTGCTCAAAAGGGAGGCGCGGTACATATCCACTGCCGTTTGGCCGAGCGGCCGGAAGACATCAGCGCCATTCGCGTGGCCACCGGTGAGGCCGATGCCTTGATCGGGGGGGATCTGGTGGTGAGTGCCGGGGCCAAGACCCTTGGATTGACATCCACTGGGCGCACGGGTGCGGTGGTCAACAGTCATGAGATCATCACGGGCGATTTTACCCGCAATACCGAGTTTTCGCTCCCCACAGATCGGCTGGCGCTGGCGCTTGAGGCGCGGTTACGAGACCGGGTGGATTTGTTCGATGCGTCCGATCTGGCTAAGGCGACGATGGGAGATTCGATTTTTTCGAACATGATGATTTTCGGGGCGGCATGGCAGCGCGGCTTGATTCCGCTGACGCTTGGCGCGATCCGGGATGCAATCGATCTCAACGGTGCTGCGGTCGAAAAGAACCTGCGTGCGTTCGACATCGGGCGCTGGGCGGTGCTGTATCCGGTTGAGGCGGGACGCGTGGCAGAGCCGAAAGTGGTCCAGATGCCCAAGACGCTGGAGGACAAGATTGCCTTTCGCGCCGATCATCTGGTGGCGTATCAATCCAAACGGCTTGCCAAACGCTACCGTAAGGTGGTTGACGCCATCTTCGATACGGATGTGCGCGAGGCGGTCGCCAAAGGGTATCACAAACTGCTGGCCTACAAGGATGAATACGAAGTGGCGCGCCTGCATCTGGCGACCGAGGCCAAGGCACGCGAACAATTCGACGGTGATTTCACGATGAAGTTCCATCTGGCGCCGCCTATTCTGTCCAAGGAGGGTCCTGACGGAAGACCTGTGAAAAAGGAATACGGGCCGTCGATGATGCGCAATTTTCGAATTCTGGCCAAGCTGAAGGGGCTGCGCGGTACACCGCTGGACCCGTTTGGGCGCACCGAAGAACGCCGTATGGAACGGGCTTTGATCAAGCAGTATGAGGCGGATCTGGAGTCGGTTTTGCCGGGTCTTAATGATGAGACGCGCGATGCGATCGTCGCCTTGGCAGAATTGCCCTTGCAAATCAGGGGGTTTGGCCCGGTCAAACAGGCAAATGAAGCCAAAGCCGGCAAACGCCGTGAAGAATTGCTGTCGGTCATTCGATCAGGCGGGCCAGCCCATTCCAAAGCGGCGGAGTAAATATGTCATATGGGCGTTATAAACGAGTGTCATACGCCTAGTCAGATCAGTGCGCCAATACTACAGTGAGACCGACTGACCGTCTGACAGAGCCTCCGCGACGCCATGCCAAACGCCGACCGCCAGATTGCACGCGATATTAGCTATGCCCACTCTGCGGAGACGAAGGGCGGGCGGGCGCTGATCCGCCTGATGGAGAATTCCACCGGTCGCTTGCGATTGATCAAGCGCGCCCGGGGCTACGAAAACGAAGTCGCGGCGGGGCGCGACTTTTGGCAAGTGATGGTTGAACGCTACGGTTTGACTTTGGATATCGTCGGCGGCGCGCTGGGCAATATCCCCAGGGACGGTCCACTGATGGTGATCGCAAATCATCCTTATGGTATTCTGGACGGCTTGGTGATGGGCCATATCCTGTCGAAGATTCGGGGTGATTTTCGCTTGCTGGCCAACAGCGTGTTCCGCAAGGCCGAAGACCTGAACAAGATCATCCTGCCGATATCATTCGCCGAGACCAAGGAGGCGGTAAAACAGAACATCGAAACCAGGCAGACGGCTCTGAACTATCTGGTGCAGGGGGGTGCGATTGGAATTTTTCCGGGTGGAACGGTGAGCACGGCGGTCAAGCCGTTTTCGAAACCCATGGATCCGGGATGGCGCAGTTTTACGGCACGCATGGTTGCAAAATCAAATGCCACCGTCGTGCCGCTTTATTTCGATGGACATACAAGCCGTTTGTTTCAGATCGCCAGCCACGCCCATGTTAATCTGCGCATGGGGTTGTTGATCCGAGAGTTTGGCGAACGGGTGGATATGCCGGTCCGTATTGTTGTGGGAAAACCACTGGAGCGCGCACAACTTGATCCGCTTGCCAAGGATTCCAAAGCCATGATGGAATTCCTGAGAAAAAGTACCTATGAACTGGCACCAGGCCCCGTCAAATCCTTTGAACTGGGCTATGAGTTCGAGGAAAAGCATCGCAGCCCAGTGGGTAGCAATGGTGCCGCAAGGGACAGGTCATTGACCTGACGCAGACATGGCGATTGGAATATTCGATTCAGGCCTGGGCGGGTTGACCGTTTTGGAAGCAGCTCAAAGGCGGTTGCCGGATGTGGAGTTCATCTATCTGGCCGATAGCGCGAACGCGCCCTACGGTGTGCGCACGGCCGATGATATCTATAATCTCACCTGCGCCGCGGTACAGCGGCTCTTCGATGCGGGCTGTGATCTGGTGATCCTTGCGTGCAACACGGCGTCGGCGGCTGCTTTGCGGCGCATGCAAGAGGCCTGGGTGCCTGCGGACAAGCGCGTGCTGGGTGTGTTTGTGCCATTGATCGAAGCGTTGACGGAACGGAATTGGGGTGACAATTCGCCGCCACGAGAGGTCGAGGTCAAGCATGTGGCGCTGTTTGCTACGCCTGCGACAGTGGCGAGCCGTGCATTTCAACGCGAATTGGCCTTTCGCGCCATCGGCGTGGATGTCGAGGCGCAGGCCTGTGGCGGTGTTGTCGATGCCATTGAGGATGGTGACATGATTCTGGCGGAGGCGTTGGTTCGGTCGCATGTGGACGCCCTGAGGCGCAAGATGCCTGACCCGCAAGCCGCCATTCTAGGATGCACGCACTATCCGTTGATGGAAGCGAGCTTTCAAACTGCACTCGGGCCAGATGTGAAAGTGTTTTCGCAGGGCCATTTGGTGGGCGACAGTCTGGCCGACTACCTGGAACGCCATCCCGACAAAATCGGAGGCGGAACGGCGGCCTATCTGACCACAGGCGACCCTGCGCGTGTGAGCGACCGCGCGACGCAATTCTTGCGACGACAGATCATTTTTGATGCCGCCTGATCCAAATCCTAAATCAAGAAGACTCACATGACATATTCCATCGCTATTTTGGGCGCATCCGGGTACACGGGCGCTGAATTGATACGGCTGATAGCCGGGCATTCGTCCATTGAAATCAAGGCTTTGGGCGCATTCTCCAAGGCCGGACAAACTGTGGCACAGGTGTTTCCACATCTGCGTCACCTCGATTTGCCAGCTATGGTCGCCTTCGATCAAATCGATTGGAGCGGCATCGATCTGTGCTTCTGCGCCTTGCCACACAAAACCAGCCAAGAGGTGATATCCGGGCTGCCGCGGGACCTCAGGATCGTAGACCTGAGCGCCGACTTCAGGCTGCGCGATCCCGAGGCCTACGCAAAATGGTATGGCAATCCGCACAGTGCCGTCGAGATGCAAGGGGAGGCCGTGTACGGATTGACCGAATTTTACCGCGACGAGATTGCCGATGCGCGGCTTGTGGCAGGAACGGGGTGCAATGCGGCGACGGGCCAATTTGCATTGCGGCCGTTGCTCGCGGCGGGTGTGATCGACTTGGATGACATCATTCTGGACCTGAAGGCTGCCGTTTCCGGCGCGGGCCGTGCGCTCAAGGAAAACCTTCTTCACGCAGAATTGAGTGAGGGGTATCATGCCTATGCGCTTGGCGGAACGCATCGGCATTTGGGTGAGTTTGATCAGGAGTTTTCAAAGGTAGCCGGGCGGGATGTGCGGATTCAGTTTGTACCGCACTTGATCCCCGCCAATCGGGGAATTCTGGGCACGGCCTATGTAAAGGGCGAGGCGTCCGCTGTTTATGACGCTTTATCAGTAGCATACGCGCACGAGCCGTTTATCAAGGTGTTGCCGTTTGGCGAAGCACCGAGCACCAGGCACATTCGGGGTTCTAACTTTTGCCATATCGGTGTGGTGGCGGACCGGACTCCGGGACGGGTTGTCGTGATTGCAGCTTTGGATAATCTGACCAAGGGATCGTCTGGCCAAGCGTTGCAAAACGCCAATCTGATGTTAGATATCAATGAAACGGAGGGGTTGATGATGGTCCCACTGTTTCCGTAGGTGGGTGGTTATAGGGCGAAGATTTTTCGTACGAAAAATCTTTTCCCGCGCAGAGGGGAGAGCCGATGAAAAACCTCAAGAAACAGCGCCGGATCCAGATCGTCGCACTGGCTGCGGTTATACTGACCTTGTCAACGGCATTGATCGGCTATGCGATGCGCGACGGCATCAATTTCTTTCGCGCACCGAGCCAGATCGTGGCAGAACCGCCTGGCCCTACGGAAGTGTTTCGTATCGGTGGGCTGGTCGCGGAAGGGACGTTGATCCGCGGTCAGGGTGAGGCAATCCGTTTTGAGGTCACAGATGGCGGCGCAAATGTGCCTGTTGTGTTTACTGGCGTGCTTCCTGACCTTTTTGGGGAGAACGAAGGCATGGTCGGCACTGGGCGCTACATTAACGGTGTGTTTGAAGCCACTGAAATTCTTGCGAAACATGATGAAACTTATATGCCGTCTGAGGTTGTGGATGCCTTGAAAGCGCAAGGCGTTTACAAAGACCCCAACGGCTAGCGTACGCCCGAGTGAACCCGCGTTAACCATCATGTGTGCAGTCTTTCCCCCGTGCTTCGCAAAAGGGGTCAGACATGCAAACCGTAAGAGACATCGCAAGAGAGATTGTCGCCCGTGAAGGCGGCTATGTGAACGATCCGGATGATCCCGGAGGGGCCACGAATTTCGGTGTTACCATTCACACGATGCGGCGTCTGGGGCTTGATCTGGATGCTGATGGTGATGTGGATGCGCGCGATGTTCAGCGTCTGACGCAAGGTCAAGCGATTGACATTTTTGTCACACACTATTTCGAGCGCCCGCTGATTGCGCAGTTACCGGCCCCGCTGCACGCAACCGTTTTTGACATGTACGTCAATGCCGGGGCAAACGCGATCAAGATTCTGCAACGTCTTCTGACCGAGATGGGACATCCCGTCGTGGTGGATGGCGCTTTGGGCCCACGTTCTATCGCCGCGACTTCGGCAGCGTGGTCTGCTGCGCCGGATCACCTGGTGGACGCTTATGGCATTGCCCGTCGCAACTATTACTTTCGGATCGCGGATCGTCGTCCGGCCAGTCGCAAATACGCGCGCACGCGCTCCGGTCAAAAGGGCGGTTGGATCAAGCGGGCGGAAGAGTTCATTACACCACGCTATCACATGACCGCGTCACAGTTTCATGAAAGGATTGCATCATGGGGTTGATGGAACGTTTTTTCGGTCTGTTGTTTGGTGGCAGCGGCAATGTTGTGAAAAACACGGTTGAGGTGTTTCGCGAAAACGCCGAAGCCGGTTCCGCCCGAGCGCAGGCTGTTCAGATGCAGGCAATGGCGGAGTTTGGCGAAGAATTCCTTGTTCCGCGCCAAGGGGGATTCGATCGTTTTATGGATGGGGTCAACCGGTTGCCGCGGCCGGCTTTGGCGCTTGGCACCTTGGGTCTGTTCGTGTCTGCGATGGTGGCGCCCTTGTGGTTTGCCGAACGGATGCAGGGCATCGCACTGGTGCCAGAGCCGCTGTGGTGGTTGCTGGGTGTCATTGTGTCATTTTACTTTGGCGCGCGACACCAAGTGAAATCGCAGGCGTTTCAGCGGGAGCTTGTGGAAACTATGAATCGGGTGCCGCAAGTGATGGAAAACGTATCGGCTTTGCGGGCGATGAGCGCTGACAGTATCGGCGTCGCCTCGACAGGAGCGGATGCGCGCTTGACCAATGCATCGTTAGAGCCCGAAGGCAATTCGGCATTGGATGACTGGCGGCGTGTGGCCTGACAAGCCTTCAAAGGGCTTTGCCTCCGCCGCTGACGCGGCTCCTGCGGGATTTTCCGGAACAGCGAAGTTTAACCTGACGCGTCTGTGATGCGGCAAATGTGCAAGGGGCATTGGCGATGTCTCTTGCTCGTCCTATAGTCTGCGCATGATTACAGAGCTTGGCCATTTCGCCCTTATCCTCGCCTTTGTCGTAGCCATCGTGCAGACAACGGTCCCCTTGATCGGCGCATGGCGCCGCAACCCGGCCTGGATGGCCGTTGCGGAGCCTGCAGCCACGACGCAGTTCTTTCTGATCGCGTTTTCCTTCGGCGCCCTGATGTGGGCCTTTATCACGTCGGATTTCTCGCTCAGGCTGGTTGTGCTGAACAGTCATTCGGCCAAGCCGATGCTTTACAAAATTTCGGGCACATGGGGAAATCACGAAGGATCTATGCTTCTTTGGGTCCTGATCGTAGCCTTGTTTGGCGCAACCGCCGCCTGGTTTGGCAACAATCTTCCTCCAAGCCTGCGGGCGCGTGTGTTGGCGGTTCAGGGTGCGATCGGGTTGGCTTTCCTTGCGTTCATTCTCTTTACATCCAACCCGTTTCTCCGTCTGGCTGTGCCGCCCTTTGACGGGCAGGACCTGAACCCGCTTTTGCAAGATCCCGGATTGGCATTTCATCCGCCGTTTCTGTACTTGGGCTATGTGGGTTTGAGCATGGCCTTTTCCTTTGCAGTCGCCGCTCTGATCGAGGGCCGTGTGGATGCGGCCTGGGGGCGTTGGGTGCGGCCCTGGACGCTCGCGGCCTGGGTTTTCTTGACCATCGGTATCGCGCTTGGGTCCTGGTGGGCCTATTACGAGCTGGGCTGGGGTGGTTTCTGGTTTTGGGATCCGGTTGAAAACGCGTCCTTCATGCCCTGGCTGCTGGCTGCGGCCTTGCTCCACTCCGCAATCGTCGTGGAAAAGCGCGAAAGCCTGAAGAGCTGGACGATTCTGTTGGCCATTCTTGCCTTTGGGTTCTCGTTGATCGGCACGTTCATCGTGCGGTCGGGTTTGCTGACCTCGGTGCATGCCTTTGCCAACGATCCGGAGCGGGGTGTCTTCATCCTGATGATCATGGGCTTTTTCATGGGCGGTGCACTGGTCCTTTTCGCGTTCCGGGCAGGTGCGATGGAAGCGCGCGGTGTCTTTGGCATGGTGAGTCGAGAGAGCGCTTTGGTGGCAAATAACCTGCTACTGGCGGTGAGTTGTTTCGTCGTCTTTGTCGGCACGATGTGGCCGCTGGTTGCCGAGATGTTTTTTGATCGCAAGCTCAGCGTTGGCCCGCCCTTCTTCAATATGGCCTTCACTCCTTTCATGGTGCTGCTGGGGCTGATCATGCCAGTGGGCGCGATGTTGCCATGGAAACGGGCGAGCCTGACCAAGGCGATGCGTCCGTTGCGTTATGCCTTTGTTCTCGCAATCGCGATTGCGGGTTTGGCGTGGGCAATGCAATCGGGGCGCAGCCTGATCGGGCCGATGGGGGCGTTCCTGGGGGCTTGGCTGGTGATGGGTGCGGCGATCGATCTGGCGAGTAGAACGGGCCAGAAATTCAATGCAGCACGCCTGTTCCGTCTGCCACGTGCCGACTGGGGCAAATCTGTCGCGCATGCGGGGCTGGGTGTCACGATGCTGGGTGTCGCGGGGCTGACCTCGTGGCAGTCCGAAGACATCCGTGTTGCCCAAATCGGCGAGGGCTATGAGGTTGGAGGCTATACCATCACATTGGATGGGGTTGAAGAGTTCGAGGGCCCGAATTTCCTGTCGACCATGGCGTTGATTACTCTGTCCAAGGACGGGCAGGAGATTGCCCAGATGCGCCCGGAAAAGCGGATCTATCCCGTGGCGCAGATGCCCACGACAGAAGCCGCCATCGACTATAACCTGGCGCGCGACGTTTATGTTGTGATCGGGGATGCGCAGGCCAATGGGGGCTGGGCGGTGCGGACTTATATCAAACCGTTGACGAACTGGATCTGGATCGGCTGTGCGTTGATGGCGCTGGGTGGCTTCCTGAGCCTGAGCGATCGGCGCTTCAGGGTCGCTGTTGGCGCACGCAAGGCGCAACCGAAACCGGTGCCCGCGGAATGATCCGGCTTGCTGTTTGCCTGTGGCTCGCGATGGCCAGCTTTGCACTGGCCCTCGATCCGTCGGAGATGCTGGATGATCCGGTGCTTGAGGCGCAGGCGCGCGAGTTGGATCACGCGATGCGGTGCGTCGTGTGCCAATCGGAATCCGTGGCTTCTTCAAATGCACAATGGGCTGTGGATACGCGACGTGTGATCCGGGAACAGGTGGCTGCGGGTCAGACAAATGACCAGATCATGGATTTCTTCGTTGAACGCTATGGCGAATTTGTCTTGATGGCACCACGCACCAGCGGGTCGAATTGGTTGCTTTGGGCGGCAGGGCCTTTGATGTTCCTGCTCGCCGCAGGGGTCGGGATTGGATATGTCCGCGGTCGCAGTCGGGCTGTGCAGCCTGCCACCAGCACGCTGAATGCGGAGGAAGCCAAGCGATTGCGTGAAATTCTCAAAGAGTGACGCGCCGTTTGGGCTTTTCTCAATGGAACGGTTTGATATGCAAGGCGGAACACGCGTCCGAGGAGACTGCATATGAACTACGATACCCTCACATACTCGCGAGAGGACGGCATCGCGCTGATTACCCTGAACCGCGCTGACGTCATGAACGCGCTGAACACGCAGATGCGCGCCGAGATTACGCATGCGGTCACGCGCGCCGGCAAGAAGGCGCGGGTCGTTGTTCTGACCGGCGCGGGGCGCGCGTTTTGCTCAGGCCAGGATCTTGGGGATCGGGCGAATGCCGGCAACCTCGATCTGGAGCGGACGCTCCGCGACGAGTATGAGCCGATGTTGAAGGCCATCATCGACTGCCCAGTGCCGACCATTGCAGCCGTGAACGGTGCAGCTGCGGGGGCAGGGGCGAACCTTGCGCTGGCCTGTGATGTCGTGATCGCGGCGGAACGCGCCTATTTCCTGCAAGCCTTTACGCGCATCGGTCTGATCCCGGATGCGGGCGGCACCTATGTGCTGCCGCGTACGATGGGGATGGCCAAGGCGATGGGGGCGGCGCTCTTTGCGGACAAGATCAGTGCCCGTGATGCGGACAAGTGGGGCCTGATCTGGGAAGCAGTGGCCGATGACGCGTTCGAGACACAGTGGAAGGCCCGCGCGGCGCATTTGGCGCAAGGACCGACCAAGGCCTATGCATCAGTCAAGCGTGTAATACGTGCAAGTTGGAATAACGATCTCGAAGCGCAGCTGGGGATCGAGGCGTCTGAACAGGGGGCTTGCGGCCAAAGCCGCGATTTCCGCGAAGGTGTTCTGGCCTTTGTGGACAAGCGCAAGCCCGATTTCGAAGGCAGATAAACAATTAAAATTTGTGCGCAGCTGAACCCGGTGTGATAACCGGGCACGCTCGCATTTTTCACTCAAGGGATCCCTCTTGTTGGTCATCATGCCCATCAAGATGGGTCCAAGCTGACGTCGCAACGCCAGCTTGGCTCTTCACAAGGGCGCGAAAGCGCCCATTCTCTTGATCACCGGTTTTCGATGTCGGTATAGTCGCGCAGCGTTTCACCCAGATACAACTGGCGTGGACGACCGATTTTGTTCTGTGGATCGGCGATCATTTCCTTCCACTGCGAGATCCATCCTACCGTGCGGCTGACCGCAAAGATCGGCGTGAACATCGACGTTGGGAATCCCATCGCCTCAAGGATAATGCCGGAGTAGAAGTCGACATTCGGAAACAGCTTTTTGTCGGCGAAATACGGATCTTCCAGGGCAGCTTTCTCAAGCTCCTTCGCGACCTGCAGAACCGGGTTGTTCTCGACACCCAAAAGCTCAAGCACCTCGTCTGCGGATTGTTTCATCACCGTCGCGCGGGGGTCAAAGTTCTTGTAAACGCGGTGACCAAAACCCATCAGGCGGAACGGATCGTCCTTGTCCTTCGCGCGGGCGATGAATTCGGGAATGCGGTCGACCGTTCCAATTTCCTTCAGCATCTCGAGGCAGGCCTGGTTCGCTCCCCCATGCGCCGGGCCCCAAAGGCAGGCGATGCCGGCGGCAATACAGGCGAAGGGATTGGCACCGGAACTTGAAGCCAGACGCACCGTCGAGGTCGAGGCGTTCTGTTCGTGATCCGCGTGCAGGGTAAAGATGCGGTCCATCGCGCGGCTGAGAATCGGATTGACGATATAGTCCTCGGCAGGCACGGCAAAGCACATGCGCAGGAAGTTCGAGGCGTAGTCCTCATCATTGCGCGGATAGACGAAGGGCTGGCCTATGGAATATTTATACGCCCAGGCGGCGATCGTCGGCATCTTGGCGATGAGACGATGGCTCGCGATTTCCCGCTGGCGTTCGTCGGAAATGTCGGTGCTGTCGTGATAGAATGCAGACATCGCTCCGACCACGCCGACCATGACGGCCATCGGGTGGGCGTCGCGTCGGAACCCGCGGAAAAAGTTCTGCATCTGCTCATGCAGCATCGTGTGCATGGTGATGTTGTGCTCGAACTTTTCGAGCTCGGGGGCAGAAGGCAGTTCACCGTAAAGCAAGAGATAACACACTTCGAGAAAGTGCGATTTTGCAGCAAGTTGGCCGATGGGATAACCGCGGTGCAGCAGTATACCCTCGTTGCCATCGATAAAGGTAATGGTGCTGTCGCAGCTTGCGGTTGAGGTAAAGCCGGGATCATAGGTGAATACGCCGGCCTGACCATAAAGCTTGCGGATGTCCAACACGTCCGGTCCCACGGTCGGGGAATGAATGGGGAGGTCGTAGGTGTCGTTGCCAATCGTCAGTCTTGCAGATTTCGGTGCGTCAGCCATCAGGTTCGTTCCTTTCGTCGCGAGGCGGGTCATCCCGCCACAAGCCACCGTTGATGCGGATGGCTTTGTCAATGGGCTGCGTGCCTGGCGTGACGGGAAATCCTGTCAGGCCGCAGCGTCTTCAAGTCTGGCGAGGGTCTCATCGCGCCCCAGGACCAGCATCATATCAAAAACCGAAGGTGTTACGGCACGCCCCGCCAATGCAGCCCGAAGGGGCCCTGCGAGTTTGCCGAATTTAGTATCCTGAGCCGCAGCAAAGTCGTTCAGGACCACCTCAAGGCTGTCTCGATCCCAAGTAACGCTTTGCAGGTGCGGCGTCAATTCCTTCAGTATACCACGGGATACCAAGTCGAGCGATTTTGCCGCCTTTTCGTCGGGCTCAATGGGCCGAGATGTCAGAATAAAATGCGCTTTTTCAAGAAGTTCCGGAAAAGTTTTGGACCGCTCTTTGACAAAAGGAAGCGCGTCAAGAAGTCCGCGTGATTGTGACTCCGTAAGCTTGGGCAAGCCTGCGGCGCCCATATATTCCCTGATTTCTTGCTGCAACGCGGCATCATCGGCCAGCGCCATATGTTGTCCACACAGGTTTTCGAGTTTCTTCACGTCAAAGCGCGCGGGGCTTTTGCCGATCCCGTCAAGGTCGAACCAGTCGCGGGCTTGCGCGTCACTGAAGAATTCGTCGTCGCCATGGCTCCAACCCAGACGCGCCAGATAGTTGCGCATGCCCGCCGCCGGATATCCCATTGCCTGGTATTCCTGCGCTCCCAGCGCGCCGTGGCGTTTGGACAGCTTTTTGCCATCTGGTCCGTGGATCAGCGGAATATGCGCCCAGGTTGGCACGTCCCAGCCCATGGCGTCATAGATCATCATTTGCCGCGCCGCATTGTTCAGGTGATCGTCGCCGCGGATCACGTGCGTCACACCCATATCGTGATCATCGACGACCACGGCGATCATATAAACCGGAGTGCCATCGCCGCGCAGCAAGACCATATCGTCCAGCTGATCGTTGCGGATGGTCACATCGCCTTGCACTGCGTCACGAATGACTGTGGTCCCGTCCTCCGGAGCCTTGATCCGCACCACATATGGCATGTCGGGGAAGGTGGCGGGGTCCGCATCGCGCCAAGGCGAGCGAAACAGAGTAGAACGGCCTTCGGCGCGGGCTGTCTCGCGGAAGGTCGCAATCTCGTCCTGCGTCGAAAAACACTTGTAGGCTTTGCCTTCGGCCAGAAGCGCAAGGGCCACATCCGCATGCCGATCGGCGCGGTCGAACTGGCTGATCACCTCGCCATCATGGTCCAGGCCCAACCATGCCAATCCGTCCAGAATCGCCTGTGTGGCTTCAGGCGTCGATCGGGCGCGGTCTGTGTCTTCGATGCGCAGCAGGAATTTTCCGCCGCGACCACGTGCATAGAGCCAATTGAACAGCGCCGTACGCGCGCCGCCGATGTGTAGAAAACCGGTGGGAGAAGGGGCAAAACGGGTGACGACGGGCGTGGACATGGGCGGTATTTACCTTTTCGTAACCATGAAGGTCATAGGGTTTGGCATTCTACTATCCACCATGGGCGCGAGGGGCAAGCATGGGCCTTGTCACGACCTTTCAACAGGCACTCTTGTTTCAGCGCGGGTGGCTTTTTGGCTGGCTTCCCGTCGGCATGGCGATCGGGATCGCGATATTTTTCGGGTTGCGGTTCGAACCTTCTTCAGGCGCCATCGCTGCGGTGGTTGCAGGAGGGGTTTTCTGCGTCGGCGCTGCGCGGCGGATGGATGAAAGCCTGTCACCGATTGCTGTTTTTCTGGCGATGATCGCCCTTGGGTTCGGCGTGGCCGCATGGCGGGCGCATTCGGTTGCGGGCCCGGTCATCGACTGGCGTTATTACGGCCCGATTGAAGGCCGGATCGTGGGTATCGATCGCAGTGGGTCAGACGCGGTGCGCCTGACACTGGACCGTGTCAAGCTTGACCGAGTGGCCCCCGCAGACACGCCGCGGCGGGTGCGCATTTCGCTGCATGGTGATCCAATGCTCGGTGTTGCCCCCATGCCGGGCCTGCGCGTGATGACAACCGGGCATCTCAGCCCGCCCAGCGGCCCGGTCGAGCCGGGCGGTTTTGATTTCCAGCGCCATGCCTGGTTTGCCGGCCTTGGGGCGGTCGGCTATGTCCGCGTGCCTCTGCTGGCGATTGCGCCTGCGGAATTTGATCTGGCACAGATGATCTTTCGCATTCGCATGGCGGCGTCGCTGCGCGTCCGCGAGGTGCTGCCCGGCGATATCGGCGGTTTTGCTGCGGCGGTGACAACAGGCGATCGCAGCGGCATCAGCCAAGGCGCATTGGAGGCATTGCGCGCGTCCAATACTGCACACTTGCTGGCCATTTCCGGCCTTCACATGGGCCTTCTGAGTGGATTTGTCTTTGGCCTTCTGCGGCTGTGCTTTGCACTGATCCCTGCGGTCGCGCTGCGCTGGCCCGCGCGCAAAATTGCAGCGGGCGGGGCGTTGGCGGCGGCAGCGGTCTATCTGGCCTTGTCCGGTGGGAATGTGGCGACCGAAAGGGCCTTCGTGATGGTTGCAGTCGCGCTTTGCGCGATCATGGTTGACCGGCGCGCCCTGAGCCTGCGGGCGGTCGCAATGGCGGCGATGATCGTGCTGGCCTTGCGCCCGGAAGCCTTGATGGGGCCGGGGTTCCAGATGTCATTTGCGGCGACCACTGCGCTGGTGGCTGTGTTCGGATGGATGCGGGACGCTCCGAAAGGCCCGAGATGGGCGCAACCGGTGATCGGGGTTGTTGTTTCTTCGGCGGTGGCGGGGCTGGCGACGGCGCCCATTGGGGCCGCGCATTTCAACGCCGTCGCGCATTACGGTTTGCTGGCCAATCTGGCCAGCGTGCCGCTGATGGGCGTCTTGGTGATCCCGGCGGCTGTGCTCGCCTTGCTGCTGTCGCCCTTTGGCGGCGAAGCGATTGGCCTGTGGATCATGGGGGGCGGGTTGGCCTGGATCCTTTGGGTGGCGGAAACCGTCGCGGGGCTGGACGGGGCCCGCCGGTTTGTGCCCGGGCCGGGGCCGTGGGTGCTGCCCGCAATGGCGTTGGGGGCGCTCTTTGTGATTCTGTGGCGGGGGCGGCTGCGCTTTGCCGGGCTCGCAGGCATCATTGTGGCCCTCGCTATGTGGCAATTGGGTGAACGCCCATCAGTTTTGATCGCCGACACGGGCGCGATCGTGGGCGTCATGACACCACAGGGTCGGGCGTTGAGCAAGGAGAAGGGCGCGGGCTTCGTTGCACGCAACTGGCTGGAGAATGATGGAGACGGAACGTTGCAACCAGATGCGGCACAGCGATGGCGAGGCGGCGCGTCGACATGGCTGGATGGGAACCTGGTGCACCTGAGTGGAAAACGCGCCCTCGCGGGCTTTACCGGGTGCCGTCCCGGCGAGGTGGTCGTCGTAAATGGAAACATCCCGACTGCGGTGCGCGCGGACTGCCTCTTGCTGGATGCGAGAACCCTGCGCAAAACCGGAGCAATCGCCATCGTTGGAACGGGCAATGACGCCCGTCTCATCACCGCGCGTCAGATTGGAGGAGACCGGCTATGGTCAGGCTGGACCAAACATCCCGCGCCGGTCCTGAAGCTTCGGTCCGCAGAGGAGAAAATTGCGGTGAAATAGGGCGCGCGCACCTGCCGTCTCAGCTGTACGGACGGGTTCATGGACCCCGTAAGGCGCACCCTTGGTGCGCCTCGCCGCCAGCCTCAATACGTTCGGATCAAGCCCACAAGCCGCCCTTGCACCTTGACCTGGCCGACCGGAAAGACGCGGGTTTCATAGGCAGGATTGGCGGCTTCGAGTGCAATGGAATCGCCGTGCCGCTTATAGCGTTTCAGCGTTGCCTCGTGATCTTCGACAAGGGCTACGACGATGTCGCCATTATCCGCAGAGGAAGTTTCACGGATCACCACCACATCCCCGTCGTTGATACCGGCTTCAATCATCGAATCGCCTTTGACTTCGAGGGCATAGTGATTGCCCTGCGTCGAAACCATCTGGCTGGGCACGGCAACCGAATGGGACACTTCCGAAATGGCCGAGATCGGCACACCGGCCGCGATACGGCCCATGACGGGCAGTTCGATGGCTTGAGCCGTCTCAACGGCGCGTGCGCCTGCGGGGGGCGGTGCATCCTGGCGGTCACCCTCGATCACGCGGGGCGTGAACCCGCTGGCTGGGCCACCAAGGCTTTCCGGCAGGCGCACGACTTCGATGGCGCGGGCACGATGCGCCAGACGGCGGATAAATCCGCGTTCTTCCAATGCGGTGATCAGGCGATGAATCCCGGACTTGGAGCGCAAGTCCAACGCCTCTTTCATTTCGTCAAAGCTGGGTGGGACGCCATCGCGCTGCACCCGTTTGTGAATGAATTCCAGCAGATCCAGCTGCTTTTTCGTCAACATGCCCGTTCCTCCAAGCCAATGTGTGTTTCCCACAGGTTTGGTTTTGTTCTACGGACGTTCCCCTTTTGTGTCAACAATTAGTCGATCAGGATGGCATCGACCACAGTCCCTGCCATGCGCGGAGGGTCATGAGGGGGGCGGACCATCAACGCATTGGAGCGGGCCAGCACAGTCAAAAGCGAGCTGTCTTGCAGCCCCGCATCCGTGATCTGGCCCTTGGCAATGGTCGCGCGCATATAGTGTTCGCGCGGGCCGTTGGCGGCGATGTCGGCGGCCAAGGGAACTTGAACGCGCGGCGCGGGTGTGCGGCCCAGGCCCATCATGGTGCGCAGCATGGGTTGCAGGAAGACCGTGCCACAGACCATGGCCGACACCGGATTGCCGGGCAGGCCGACCATTGGCACACCGTGCAAACGGCCTGCCATAAGGGGTTTGCCCGGACGCATAGCCACCTTGTAAAACGCCTGATCCATCCCGAGGTCAGCAGCCACTTCAGCCACAAGGTCGTGGTCTCCGACGGAGGCCCCACCGATGGTGACAATCAGATCGGCGCCCCGGGTCAGTCCAAAAACGGTGATGAGGGAAGACTTGGTATCGCGCGCGACGGGCAAGATCCGCACTACGGCCCCCATGGCTTCGAACATCGCGGCCAGGCCAAAACTGTTGGAGGCGATGATCTGATCCGCGCCCGGATCCTCGCCCGGCATCACCAATTCATCCCCGGTGGCAATCACGGCGATCACTGGTTTTCGGATGACGGGAACCGTCACGACGTTCATTGCCGCCAGCAATGCAACGTCGCCAGAGCTGAGACGGCGGGGCGGGGCGAGCAAGACGTTTCCCTGTTCAAAGTCCACACCCGCCGGGCGAATGTTGTCCTTGGGTTCGGGACCGTCCGTTAACGTGATCAGATCGCCGGTCCGTTCGACATCTTCCTGAATGACCACCTTGTCGGCACCATCGGGCACGGGCGCGCCGGTAAAGATGCGGACCGCCTGACCTGCACCCAGCGTGCCCGTCCAGCCATGGCCCGCTGCCGATTCGCCGACAACTTTGAACTGGGCGTGCAGATCGGCTTCGACGCCCTTGAGCGCGTAACCGTCCATCGATGACGCGGCAAAGGGCGGCTGGGTGCGCGTCGCGGCAACGGGTACGGCAAGCATCCGCCCGGCGGCATCGCGCAGGGGGACCGTTTCATGCGGCAGGGCGTCGGCCAGTTCAAACAGATGCTCAAGCGCTTGCGCAACAGTGATCATGTCGTCTCGTAGCGCCCGGATTTGCCACCATCCTTGAGCACGACGCGCAAGCCACCAATTTCCATGCCCTTATCGACGGCTTTGGCCATGTCATAAACGGTCAGCGCGCAGGTCGCGGCGGCGGTCAATGCCTCCATCTCGACGCCGGTCTGGCCCGTGGTCTTGACAGTTGCCGTGATGCGCAATCCCGGCAACGTCGGGTCGGGGTCCAGATCGACAGAAACCTTTGTGATGGGCAGTGGGTGACAGAGCGGAATCAGATCGGCGGTTTTCTTGGCCCCCATGATCCCGGCCAAGCGGGCCACACCGATCACGTCGCCTTTTTTTGCACGGCCTTGTGTAATAATTTCAAACGTTTCCGGCTGCATCTTGATCCAGGTCTCCGAAACCGCAACCCGGTTTGTGACGGCCTTGTCGGAGACGTCGACCATGTGGGCAGCGCCATCGCTGTCGAAATGGGTCAGGGCCATTCTACATGCCTCCGCCGACCACCAGTGGGTTGGCCAGAAGGGCGTGGGTCGCTGCGGTGATATCGTCCTGCCGCATGAGGCTTTCGCCGATCAGGAAACTGCGGGCACCGTACATAGCCATATCGGCAAGTTCAGCGGGTGTGTTCAATCCGCTCTCCGAGACGATCACCCGGTCGGCGGGCACCAGTTTCGAAAGCTTGCGCGTGGTGTCGAGATTGGTCTCGAATGTGTTGAGATCGCGGTTGTTGATCCCCATCAGCGAACTTTTCAACAGGCTGGCCCGTTCAAGTTCCGGCAGATCATGCACTTCGATCAGCACATCCATCCCCCATTCGATGGCGGTTTCCTCGAGTTCGACGGCCTGTGTGTCGCTGACGCTCGCCATGATAATGAGGATGCAATCTGCGCCAAGCGCGCGCGCCTCGATCACCTGATACGGGTCGTACATGAAATCCTTGCGCAAGACCGGCAGCTCGCATGCGGCGCGGGCCTCGACCAGATAGTTCTTGGCACCCTGAAAGCTGGGTATGTCCGTCAACACCGACAAACAGGTCGCGCCGCCCGTTTCATAGCTCTGGGCAATGGCTGCGGGATCAAAGTCGGCGCGGATCAGTCCTTTCGACGGGCTGGCTTTTTTGACCTCGGCGATCAGGCCATACCCTGTCCGGCTGGCTTGACGCAGAGCTTCGGCAAACGGGCGCACATTAAATGCGTTGCGTGCTTCAACTTCCAACACATCGAGCGGTTTCGCGGCCTTGTCAGCGGCAATTTCTTCCAGCTTGTAGTCTTTGATGCGGTCGAGGATCGTGTTGGTCATATCGTAGGCTCTTGTTTGAGAGGGTGAACCGGGGGCCAGCCCCCGGACCCCCGGGATATTTATGGCCGAAAGAAGTTACCCGTTCTGGCTGATTTTGGCGACAGCTTTGATCTTAGCCATTGCGGCGCCGCTGTCGATGCTTTGTTGGGCGGCGGCGACACCGTCCTTGAGGTCGTCCGCCACACCTGCCACCTTGAGGGCGGCGGCAGAATTGAGCAAAACCGCATCGCGGTAGGCACCGGGCGCGCCATCCAGAAGCGCGCGGAAGGCAATGGCGTTTTCTTCGGGTGTGCCGCCGACGATGTCCTCGAAGGGATGAACCGGCAGGCCTGCGTCTTCGGGGTGGACCTCGAAATCGGTCACGGTGTCGCCGTCCAGAGCTGACACCCAGGACAGGCCGGTGATGGTCAATTCGTCGGTCCCGTCCGAGCCATGCACAAGCCACGCCACATCCGAGCCCAGCTGACCCAGCGTTTCGGCCATGGGCCGGATCAGGTCGCGTGAGAACGCGCCGGTGAGCTGTCGTTTGACCCCTGCGGGATTGGTCAGCGGACCGAGGATGTTGAAGATCGTGCGCGTGCCCAGTTCGGCCCGCGTCGGCATGACATGGGCGATAGCGGGATGGTGCATCGGGGCCATCATGAACCCGATCCCGACCTCGTTCAGCGCCCTTTCAACGACAGCGGGGCCGACCATGACATTGATCCCCATCTGGGTCAGCGCATCCGCCGCGCCGGATTTGGAGCTGAGGTTGCGATTGCCATGTTTGGCCACGGGCACGCCGGCACCGGCCACGACAAAGGCCGTGGCTGTCGAAATGTTGAGCGTTCCCTTGCCGTCTCCGCCCGTGCCAACGATATCCATCGCCCCGTCGGGGGCCTGCACCGCGTTGCATTTCGCGCGCATCACGGCGGCGGCAGCCGCATATTCATCGACGGTTTCACCGCGCGTGCGCAGGGCCATCAGCAGCCCGCCGATCTGGCTTGGCGTCGCTTCACCCTCAAACAGGATCTGAAAAGCCTGCTCGGCCTGCGCACGGGTCAGCGGGCCGTTGGCGGCGGCATCGATCAATGGCTTCAGCGTGTCGCTCATGCGGGCACCGGCAGCAGATCGACAAAGTTTTGCAGCATCGCGTGTCCGTGCTCCGAGCGTATGGATTCGGGATGGAACTGTACTCCGTGGATCGGCAAGTCTCGATGGCGCAGGCCCATGATGGTGCCATCCTCCAGCTCTGCGTTGACTTCGAGGCAGTCGGGCAGGCTTGCGCGCTCGACAATCAGTGAATGGTAGCGGGTGGCCGCAAAGGGCGTGGGCAAGCCGGTGAAAACGCCTGTCCCTTTGTGATGCATTGTTCCCAACTTGCCGTGCACGATGTCATCGGCACGCACGACCTTGCCACCAAACATCTGTCCAATGGTCTGGTGCCCCAGACAGACGCCCATCAGCGGCGTGCGGGTTTCCGCCGCGGCTTGCGTCAGGGCAAGGCAGATGCCCGCCTGATCGGGATCGCAAGGACCGGGCGACAGCAGAATGCCGCTTGGGCGCATGCCCATGGCCTCTTGCACGTCCAGCGCGTCATTACGGCGCACCACCACTTCCGCGCCGAGCCCTCCCAGATAGTGAACCAGATTATAGGTAAAACTGTCGTAATTATCGATCAGCAGCAGCATCGTCGTATTCTTTGTTCCAAGGGGCGGCAGAGGCCTTTATACTCAGATGCATACATGCTCAGGCTTGCCAGCCAGCGTCAAGGGCAGGGCGGCCGGAGTATAAGGATAAAGCAGTTGGTTCCGGCACGTGCAAAGCGCGGCGGGGACCACAACAGGCGGAGACAGCGATATGGCACGGGGTTTTCTGAGCGGTGTGATCTGGGGCGGTGTCGTCAGCGTGGTCGGCGCCGGTGTCTTGTCGGTCATGACCGAAGGACCGGTGGCGCCGGATGTCGCCGTGTCGGCACCGCAGGCCGCCACGGCGCCGACAACGGGCGATCCCAGCACGGCCGATGCGGTGACCGACGCGGACCTTGTGCGTGACGGGGAAGCCCGCCAAGGCACGTCCCCCCAAGCCGATGATGTGACAGCCGCGGTTGTGGCGGGGTCCGACACGCCAACGGTTCCGCAAACAGGAAGTGCCGAAGGACTGGAAGGGCCTGCACGGAGTATTGCAAGCGCAGGGGTGGAGGTTCTGGATGAACCTCCTGTCTTGCCGAGCGCGCCCGTCGGTCTGCCCGCCGCGCCAAATGCCGAAGATGTGCTGTCGATCTCGACCGATCCGGCGCAACCACCCGCTCCCGTTGTTCCGGAAACCGAAAGTGCGTTTGCACTTCCGAGTGATGCGCCCGAGATCGGCACCAATCCCGTCCAACCACAGGCGCCGACCGAGGCGGAGGATACCGGACAAGGACAAGCGCTGACGGTAACTGAGGATGCCGAAGCTGACGTGGCGGCGGCGCAAGAGGCCGAGACTTCAGATCTTGGGTCCGATGCCCTGCAACCGATACAACCTCTGACGCCTGAAGCGCCGCAAGACAACATCATTGCCGCCTTGCCATCAGCACTTGATCCGGTCCCGTCCACCCAAGACGGGCCGACCATAGGGCGCAAAGCCACCTCGCTCGTGGACAGGTCGACCGAAAGCTCCGACGGCACTGGAACGATGGCGGAAGACACCGTGGGTTTGCCTCCGATCGAGGTCTTTGCCGCGCCATTTCAGAACGCAGATGACAAACCACTGATGGCCATTGTTCTGATCGACACTGGCGTGGATCTGACCGATGGGCCCGTGGGCGTGGCGGCCCTCGAAAGCTTTCCTTATCCGTTGAGCTTTGCGGTGGACGCCAGCCTGCCCGACGCGGCACGGCGGATCGCTGACTACCGGGCACAGGGCTTCGAGGTGATTTTGACGGTTGACCTGCCGCAAGGGGCGACCGCGTCGGATGTCGAGACCACCTTGTCCGCGGTGCTGGCGGACAGACCGGAAGTCGTTGCAATAATGGAAGGCGCAGGGGCGGGCTTGCAGAACAGTCGCGAGGCGAGCGACCAGATCACCGAAGCGCTCAGGGCCACTGGCCACGGATTGGTGTTGCAGTCCAAGGGGCTGAACACGGCGCAAAAAATGGCCCTTCGCGAAGGTGTTCCGACAGGCTTGATTTTCCGCGATTTCGACAGTGCCGGACAGACGCCGCCGGTCATTCGCCGGTTCCTTGATCAGGCCGCGTTTCGCGCCGGGCAGGAAGGCGGTGTGATCATGGTCGGCCGCCTGCGATCCGACACGATCACGGCGCTGTTGCTCTGGGGCTTGCAGGACCGAGCGCAGCGGGTTGCCCTGGCACCGATCTCAGCCGTCTTGCGCACCCTATCTGCGGAACCCTGAGGCTGTGAGGATGGCGCACCAACAGGTGCGCCTTACGGGGAAGTACGAGCCATTGCGAGTCTCAGATGATTTCGTCTTCGTCAAACAGCGGGTCATCGCCCAGTTGGGCCGTTAGCGCGTCCAGCGTGTCTTCATCCGCTTTCGGGTGCAATTCCGCGAGATGAAAAACGGCATCCCCTTCGTTGACCACCGGTAAAACAGCACGGCCAATCAGGATACCGGGCCCGGGCGCCAGCAGATCCGTTTCAGTGTCGCCCGCAGGGTCCGATACCGTCGCCAGCAGGTCGCCTTCGCCCACAACATCACCCTCGGCCCGGAACGTCCGCAGCAAGCCGCCGGAGGGTGCACGCAGCCATTGCGAGGCGCGGCACACCAGAGACGGCGCGCGTGCGCGCGCAATGCCCTTGGCGCCCAGCATACCCTGATCACGCATCACCCGCAAAATACCTGCAACACCAGCCCGCACAGCGAATTCGTCAAAACGCAAACCTTCACCCGCCTCATAGAGCAGCACCGGTGTGCCCCGGGCCGCAGCCTCACCGCGCAGGCTGCCCGCGCGCAAGGGAGAGGTCAGGATCACGGGCGCCCCGAAGGCGCGCGCCATCTTGGCGGTGGTACTGTCGCCGGGGGTGACCCGGATTTGTGGCAGATTGGTTCGATGCACCGCAGCCGAATGCAGGTCGATCCCGAAATCGCAGCGTAACACGACGTCATTAAGGAAAATAAAGGCCAGGCGCGATCCCAGTGATCCCTTGGTCGAGCCCGGAAAGCACCGGTTCAGATCGCGCCGGTCAGGCAGGTATCTGGAGCGTGCGAGAAATCCGAAACTGTTGACGATGGGCACGACCACGAGCGTCCCGCGCAACTTGTCCAATTGCGGCGCGCGCAGCAGGCGTCTCACAATCTCGACACCGATGACCTCATCACCGTGCACCGCTGCCGACACGAACATCGTCGGCCCGGCACGCTTGCCATGCACCACCTCGATCGAGAGGTTGACACGGGTGTGATCGGGCAGGGCCGATACCGGCAAGGCGACGGAGCCACGGGTCCCCGGGGCAAAAACGTCCAGACCGATCGTAAAGGGCGTTTGCGTCATCAGGGCGCTCCAAGCCCAAGGGTCACCGTGCGGGTCTGCCTCTTCTCTGTTCCAAGAAAATCCCGGGGAGCGCGAGGGGCTGGCCCCTCGCTCCTGCCGTCAGCAAAAGGGACCAGAGCGCAGATCACTGATTGCCACCGCCAAAACGCGCGGCATCTTCGGCCGCTCGGCGGATGGCCCCGGATTTGTGTACTGTTTCCATGAACTCGGCTTCGGGATCGCTGTCATAGACCACACCACCGCCGGCCTGAATGTAGAGCTTCTGATCCTGTACGACAGCCGTGCGCAGCGCGATGCACATGTCCATATCGCCACCCGCGCTGAAATAGCCGACACCACCGCCATAGACGCCGCGCTTTTCCGGCTCCAGTTCGTCAATGATCTGCATGGCGCGCACCTTGGGCGCACCCGACACGGTGCCCGCGGGCATCCCGGCAAAGAAGGCATCCAGCGCATCCTTGCCCTCGGCCAGTTCGCCCACGACGTTCGACACGATATGCATCACGTGGGAATACCGCTCGACGATAAACTCTTCTGTCGGGCGCACGGTGCCGATCCTTGCCACCCGGCCCACATCATTGCGCCCCAGATCCAGCAGCATCAGGTGTTCCGCGAGTTCCTTCTCATCCGCCAGAAGTTCTGCCTCGAGGGCGCGGTCCTCCTCCGGCGTGGCACCGCGCTTGCGGGTGCCTGCAATGGGCCGGATCGTCACTTCGGTGCCAAAGACCCGGACTAGAATTTCGGGACTGGCCCCGATGACCTGAAAGCCGCCGAAATTGAAGTAGAACATGAAAGGCGAGGGGTTCGTACGCCGCAAAGATCGATAAAGCGCAAAGGGTGGTTGGCGAAAGTCCATGGTCCATCTTTGCGAGGGGACGACCTGAAAAATATCGCCTGCCTTGATGTAGTCCCGCGCTGTCTCAACCGCTTTCAGATATTCCGATTTGGTCAAGTTCGACACAGGCTCTGACAGGGCCACCGCGTCCCCCAGATCGCGGGTTTCCGACGGCATGGCGCGTTCCAGATCGCGCACGGCATCCATCACCCGCTCGGCGGCCTGCGCATAGGCGGCGCGGGCCGATTGCCCGTCACTGGCCCAGGCCGGGGATACGACAGTGACTTCCCCTTTGACGCCGTCCAGAACCGCGATAACAGAGGGGCGGAGCATCACCGCGTCCGGCAGGCCCAGCGGATCAGGGTTCACGTCCGGCAAATGCTCGACCAGCCGTACCGTATCATACCCGAGATACCCAAAAAGCCCGGCCGCAGCCTGTGGCAGATCATCCGGCAGCGCAATCCGGCTCTCCGCGATCAGGTCGCGCAGGACATCCAGCGGATTGCCGGGCACGTCCACGAACGCTTCCGCATCATAGCGTGCAGTCCGGTTGATGGCAGAGCTTTCGCCACGGCAGCGCCAGACGAGGTCCGGCTTCATCCCGATGATGGAGTAGCGTCCGCGCACTTCACCGCCAGTGACGGATTCCAGTACGAACGCGTCTTTCTGCGCCCCCGTCAGCTTGAGCATCAGCGAGACCGGCGTATCCAGATCCGCCGCCAGACGCGTATAAACGATCTGGTTTTCCCCGGCCGCATAAGCGGCGGCAAATGCGTCATATTCAGGGATCAGTGCCATCAGGGAAAGTTCACATGCACCGCGTCGAGGGCCTGTTGGTTGATCTGGGGTCCGGCACGAACCACCACATCTTCGTTAAAGACGTTGAAAAGTTCGGTGGCCAGGATCTGGCCCATCTCGTCGCTGAGAGTTGCGGTTTCAGCTTGCGCCTCTTCGGAGTCGCCGATGGGTGTGATCGCGTCGAGGCGCACGATCAGGATCGATCCGAAGCTTGGGATAATACGGACCTCACCAGGCTCCATTTCGAAAATCTCGGTCATGAAGGCCGGTGGCGTCCCCGGGATAAAGGCACTGCGGTCAATGTCCGCCTCAGTGGTCGCATCCAACGCCTGACTTGCAAAACTCTCGCCCGCCTCCAGCGCTGGCAACAGGGCCTCTGCCTGTGCCGTCAGACCAATTTCCGTCTGTTCGGCCTCATAGTTGCCCTGCACGTTCATCTTTGCCTCTTCAAAGGGCGCGGGACGCGGGGGCAACACCTCTTCGAGCCGCATCGCGACGATACCACCGTCTCCAAGCTGGACGATTTCGGGAAAGTCATCGACGGTCAATGCGGACGCTGCATCGCGGAAATCATCATAGGCGGCAATGCCATCGCCGAGCGCCGGGTACCATTCGATGGATCCCAGCTTCATATCCGTTTCGACATCCAGATCCTCCAGCGTCGCGCCAGCGGCGAGCATATTGTCGAACTCTTCGGCCAAAACACCGACCTGACGCCGCGCGGCATCCGTGGCCAAATCCGTCCGGATCAGGTCTCTGGCCTCTTCGAATGTCGTTATTTGCGCAGGCAGGACCGCGTTGACGCGGAACAGGGCGGGACCGATGGATGAAGGCAGGGGGCCGACCACATCTCCGACCTCTGCGTTGAACACGGCCTCGCCGGCGGCCTCCAGTTCGAGGCGGGACACATCGCCAAGGTCGATGTCGCTCAGCGCCAGACCGCGCTCCTGCACCAGTGCTTCAAAGGTGGTGCCGCGAACCTCAAGCTGCGCCGCGGCACGTTCGGCCTCTGCCGCGTCCAGATATACCAGACGCTCCACCAGACGACGCTCCGGCTGATTGTACTGGTCGATGCGCGCGTCGAATTCGGCGCGCAAGTCTGCTTCGTCGATTTCAATCGTGTCGATCAGATCGTCGGGCAGCAGGACGGCATATGTGATCCGTTTGGTTTCCGGCAACTCATAGTCGCCAAGGTTCGCCTCGTAATAGCTGCGCAGCGTGTCATCCGTGGGCGGTGGCAACGGCGCGGCCAGATCACTGGTGCCAAGGCGGGTCCATGTGAAGTCGCGGGTCTCGCCAAGGAAGGACACAAGGGTTCTGGCATAGGTGTCGGGCATGCGCGTCCCGGCCATGATGGCTCCCTGCAACAGCGAGCGGGCGACCTCTTCGCGCAGCTGGGTTTCAAACTCGGCCTCGCTTGTGCCGGCCTGTTCCAGAGCAAAGGCGTAGGCATCGCGATCGAAACTGCCGTCCACCCCCCGAAAGGCGGGGATATTCAGGATCTCGTTACGCAGGTTTTCGTCGCCGACGCTCAGGCCCATCTGCTCCGTTTCGTGATCCAGGGCACGGGCCCGGACGATGCGCGACAGAACAGCGCGATCCAGACCGATGGCCTGGGCCTGTGCGAAGGTCAGCGGGCTGCCGGTTTCTGCACTGACGGCCTGAATTTCCTGACTGAGCGTGCGCGCGTAGACATTGATATCTATGTACTTGTCGCCCACCTGGCCCACGGTGCGGATCGTGCCCGTGAGAGTCGTGGCGCCGAAGCCGCCCAAGCCCAGAATGAGCAGGCCCATCAGGATCCAGACTGCGGTTTTCGACAGGTTGTTTTTGCCTTTGGCCATCGTGCCCTCGCTTGGGGATTTTTGCGCGTTCCACGCTGTCTATCCGGGGGCTGGCCTGCGGGCAAGGGTGGTTCGGATCACAGATCGAGGAGGGCGAGCCTTGCGTAAAGTTCTGCGATGCCCTGCGCGTCCAGATTGGCAAAGGCGATGCGGATTTGCGCGGCCCCTTCCGGCGCGCCTTCGGGCCAGAACATCGTGCCGGGCAAGCACAGAATGCCTGCTTTGCGCACCAGTAAAGGCGCCAGATCGGCGGATGACATTTCAAACGGGTGTTCAACATAGGCAAAGTAAGCGCCCAGCCCCAACAGTTGCCAGCCCTTGTCGGCAAGGACACCAAACCCGTCCGTGATCGCCTGCCGCCGCGCAAGGATTTCGGCCCGTTCACCGGCGACCCACTGGCCGAGGTGTTCAAGCCCCCACAAGGCCGCGTGCTGTCCGATCTGGCCCGGACAGATGGCGACGGTGTCGAGGAATTTTTCCGCTTCCGCCAGACGGGCAGGGGCGGCCACCATCGCGCCCACCCGATGGCCCGTCAGACGGTAGGCTTTGGAAAAAGAGTAGAGATGAATGAATGTCTTCTCCCAGTCCGCTTGCTGAAACAGGACGTGGGGCGGGCCCGTCCGGCTGTCGAAATCTCGATAGGTTTCGTCCACGATCAACGCGATGCCGTGGCTGCGCGCGAGGTCATAGAAGGCCAGAAGCAGATCGGCCGGGTATTCGACCCCGGCGGGATTGTTCGGAGAGACCAGCGCAATGGCGCGGGTGCGCTCCGTGATCAGGGCGCGGGCGTCTTCGAAGCTGGGCAGCATACCTGGCCCGACAGGTAACGCGACAGAACGCACACCTGCCATGTCGAGCCACATTTTGTGATTGAAGTACCAGGGCGTCGGCAGGATGACCTCATCCGCCTCACCGCACAGCGTGGCGATGGTCGCCGCGAAGGCCTGATTGCAGCCCGATGTGATGGCTACATGCGCCGCTACGGTGGACGCGCCGTAGTGCGCGTTGACCTGAGCGCTCAGGCCGGCCCTCAAATCCGCGTTGCCCAGAACCGGCCCGTACAGATGGGCATCATCGCGTGTCAGCGCCGCATCGGCCATCGCCTGGCGCAAGGCTTGCGGGGGTGGATCAACCGGAGCTGCCTGACTGACATTCATCAACGGGCGATCCTTGGGAAACGTCACGCCCTCTAGCCAGCGGCGCGCCTCCATAACCGGTGGCGCGAAGGTTGCGGCGGTGCGGGTCATTTTCATGGTGCGGATCCAGTGGCCAGTGTGGGAGCCTCCGGCGGGGATTTTTTGGAACAGAGAAGATGGCAATTCGATTTCTTCCTGCTCCAAATATCCTTGCCGAAGGCAAGAAAGTTTTTTGGCGGGTCAGTCGTTGCCGCGATAAGGCTCGACATATTGCAAGGCCATATCCCAGGGGAAAAAGATCCATGTATCCTGGCTGACGCCGGTGATGAATGTATCGACCTGGGGCTCGCCTGAGGGTTTGGCGTAGACTGTGGCGAAGTGGGCCTTGGGATAAAGGCTGCGCACGAGCTCCAACGTCTTGCCGCTGTCCACGAGATCATCGACGATCAGGATGCCGGTTCCGTCTCCCATCATTTCCGCGTTCGGGGCCTTGAGCACTTCGGCATCCCGGCGTTGGTCGGCCTTGCCGCCGCCCGAGTGGTAGGATTTGACGCTGACCGTGTCCACCGTCCGGATATCCAGCTCGCGTGCGACGATCATCGCCGGAGCCATGCCGCCGCGTGTAATCGCAACAACAGCGCGCCAACCGCCGTCATCAGGACCTTTCCCGTCCAGACGCCAGGCCAGTGCGCGGCTGTCGCGGTGCATCTGGTCCCAGCTGACGTGGAACCCTTTTTCATGGGGGAGACGGTCTGCCATTTCTATTTCTCCAGTATCAGGCGCAGGCCAAAAGCGCCCAGAAGCGTCGCGGCAATGCGGTCAAAGATGGGTTTGAGGCTGATATAGCCGCGCCGCACCTGCGGGGTGCTGAGGACGAAGGCAAGGCCCGTGTAAAAGACCAGTTCAAGCAGCCAGTGGTTCAGCACGATCACAGCAATGTCCGCGGCCGCGAGGCCCTGGGGGAAGACGACGACAATGACCGCAGCGGCAAAGAGCATGGATTTGGGATTGCCGAAATTCAGCAGCATCCCGGACAGGACAGCGCGCCCCTTCGGTACGGGGGCAGCGCCCATCGGGCCGTGCGCATGACGCCAGGTCTGGATCGCGATCCAGATCAGATAGAGCGCGCCACCGAGTTTGAGGGCGGTATAGGTCCAGGGAAACAGTGTAAAAACAGCCTCCAGTCCCAGAAGTGCGGCCAGTGTCCAGAGCGCCGCAGCCGATCCCAGACCGATTCCCGTTGCGACGCCCGCCGTGCGCCCTCCGGTCACGGTTGCGCGCGTCATGAACAGCATGGCAGCGCCCGGAGACAAAAGCGCCGCCAAAAGCACGGTGTTGAACGCCAACAGATCGCCAAGCGTCAACGACATGCTCTAGCCTTTCGAGATGTCGGGGGCGTCTACCGCCTTCATGCCCACGACGTGATAGCCTGCATCGACATGCAGGTTTTCCCCGGTGGTCCCTGAGCCCAGATCGCTGAGCAAATACAGCGCGGTCTTGCCGACCTCTTCGATCGTTACATTCCGGCGCAAGGGCGAATTATATTCGTTCCACTTCATGATGTAGCGGAAATCGCCAATACCGGAGGCGGCCAGCGTCTTGATCGGCCCGGCGCTGATCGCGTTGACGCGGACATTGTCCTTGCCCAGATCTTCGGCCAAATACTTCACTGACGCTTCGAGAGCGGCCTTGGCCACGCCCATGACGTTGTAATGCGGCATCACCTGTTCGGCGCCGTAATAGGTGAGGGTCACCGCGCTCCCGCCATTCTTCATCATCTTTTCCGCGCGTTGCATCACAGCCGTGAAAGAATAAACCGAGATGTCCATCGTCAGGTTGAAATTGCCCCGTGTCGTGTCCACGTAGCGGCCGCGCAACTCGTTCTTGTCGGAGAACCCAATGGCGTGAACGACAAAGTCCAGACTGTCCCAACGGTCCTTCAGCCCATCGAACAAAGCGTCGATCGAGGCCTCGTCGCCCACATCGCAGGGCAGGACGATATCACTGCCAAGCTGTGCCGCGAGCGGACCCACACGTTTTTTCAGCGCTTCGCCCTGGTAGGAAAATGCCAGTTCCGCGCCCGCCTGGCTGAGGGTTTTCGCGATCCCCCATGCAATGGATTTGTCATTGGCAAGGCCCATGATCAGACCTCGCTTGCCCGCCATTAGATCGTTTGCCATGTTACCGCCCCATCCCATCCGCGTTTCTGGCGCTCAGCTTTAGGCTATAGACATGGGGGCATCAAGAGAGCGAAGAGTGGTTGAAGCATGTTGATCGCAGCGCTAGTTCCGATCCAAGTTCACATGGAGGCAGACAATGGCAGATCGTGACGGCAAGTTTGCGGGGGATGACCCGTTCGAGATTGTGCGTATGTGGCTGAAAGAGGCCGAGGAGGCGGAGGTCAACGATCCCAACGCGATCGCTCTGAGCACCGTCGACGCCGACGGCCTGCCAAACGCCCGTATGGTTCTGCTCAAGACCATCGAGGACGATGCTTTCGTATTCTATACCAATTATAACAGCGCCAAGGGCGCCGAATTGGATCATGCACAAAAAGCAGCCTTTGTAATGCACTGGAAGTCATTGCGGCGTCAGGTGCGGGTCCGGGGCCTGGTGGAAAGGGAGGACGGTACGCAGGCGGATGCCTATTACGCCTCGCGGTCATTGCAGTCCCGTCTGGGGGCCTGGGCATCAGATCAGAGCGCGCCGCTCGACAGCCGGGCCAGCCTGATGGCCAAGGTGGCGAAAGTGACAGCACAGAAAGGCGTTAGCCCGTCGCGCCCGCCCTTCTGGGGCGGTTACCGGATTGTCCCGGTCGAGATGGAGTTTTGGGCAGATGGCCCATTTCGGCTGCATGACCGGTTTCGCTGGAAACGGGAGAAATCCGGAGCACCGTGGCAGGTTTTTCGTTTGAATCCATGAGATACAAGCTATTTCTCATGACATTATTCAAGGTTACGGGTGTTTTAGAGCTTGAAATCCATGTGACAAATGACGCAGATCATGGGTGCGACACCAAAAAACACTCATGAAAGAACAGTCGTGCGAGAAGATGTAGACGTATCAGAGACGGACCTTGTCACGGGGATGGTGAAATGGTTCGACCCGGTAAAAGGATTCGGTTTTGTTGTAGCTGAAAATGCTAAAACAGACATACTTCTGCACGTGAACGTGTTGCGTAACTTTGGGCAGTCATCAATCGCCGACGGTTCCGTCGTTGGTATACGCGTGCAACAGACAGAGCGCGGCGTGCAAGCCGTGGAAGTGGTTCACATTGACCCGCCCGTTTCCGAGTCGACGCATACGCTGACGGATATCGCTGATCTGCAGAATTCCGACGCGCCGCCCGCACCGTTACAACCGGGCCGGGTCAAGTGGTTCGACAAGGGCAAAGGGTTCGGTTTTGCCAATGTTTTCGGATACCCCGAGGATGTTTTCCTGCATGTCGAGGTCTTGCACCGGTCAGGCCTTTCCGACCTGCAACCGGGTGAAGCGCTGGCGTTGCGCGTGATTGATGGTAAGCGCGGTCGTATGGCATCCGAGGTGTTTGCATGGGAAGCGGCGCTGGAACGCGATGATGATTAGTACACGAATTCCGGCGATGCGTCTGTCTGTGCGCGTCGTGGTCGGAGTTGTGTTCTGGGTGTTTCTGGGGGCCGTCGCCTGGGCGGAGTGCCGCGAGGACACCGTTTGGATCCGAGGCGATTTCGGAAAGGCTCGATTTGCAGTCGAGATTGCCGATGATCCGCAGGAACGCGCCATTGGTTTGATGCACCGTAGCGAAATGGCAAGCTCCGCTGGAATGCTGTTTGTCTATCCACGTCCGCAATCTGTTGCGTTCTGGATGCGCAATACGCTGATCGAACTGGATATGCTCTTTGTCGACCCGCAGGGCGTCGTGCGTCATATCCATCATCGGGCACAGCCGTTGGACGAAACGTCGATTCCCGGTGGTGATGGTCTGACACACGTTCTTGAAATTAACGGCGGCATGTCCCGGATGCTTGGCATCACGGTCGGAGATCAGCTTCAACACCCCAGCTTTGATCAAACCGTCGCATCTTGGCCCTGTTAGGTCTTTTCAATTGTGAAAAGCACGGCTAAGAGGAGCACACGGTCGGAGCGTGGCGCAGCCTGGTAGCGCACCTGTTTTGGGTACAGGGGGTCGGAGGTTCGAATCCTCTCGCTCCGACCATTTTCACCTAACTTCACGTGTTTCACAAAATGCGCTGCTGCGCGTCTTGTGCGCGTTTGTCGGCTGAAACTGTCCTGCAAGCGCTCAAAATCGTAGATTTCTCTGTAAACCGGGGCACTTCGACCGCTGAATGTGCCGGTGTGACAGTGCCTTTCGCAGACATACTTCCGAAACAGCGCGTGCTGGTCCCAAGGGAGGGAGGTCTTGTGATTCCGTTGGATTGGCGGGGCCCACGCAACGCGAGCTTGGTTGAAAGACTGTGATTCGGTGATGGGTGGCGGAAACATGCTAAGGCTCCGATCGCACAACAGCCGTGCAAGATTGCCATAGGCTACATCATCGAAACCGCGCCATTCCGTGATGCGACGGCGGTCGCGCTTCGTTGACCCCCTGACGCCGGTCAAAACGGTCCGCCATGCGAGTCCGTTATGCAGGGGGTACTGTAACCTGACGTCTGGAAATTTAGTTGGAGATTGCGCTGAGAGCCCCTGCCGAGGCGTGCCCCGGCAGAGG
>NZ_JAIMIA010000034.1 GCF_019966495.1 Tateyamaria pelophila
GAGGTAAAAGATACTTGATCCGCAGGCCTGATCAGGCGATCTTCGCGTCAGATGGCAGGCCACTTGGGGAATGTCGGACCAAAGGTTTCATTTTTCTTACACGTGGCAGGAACCAATCAAGCGGACGACACGCTTTTCAATCGGATTTAACGCCAGATTGAAATCAACTTAAGACCAGAATACAGTCTTCCAATGGCCCTTCCCGTCGAAACCTTCTTTCTTACGCCCAATCATCAGGGCACCCTGCAAAGCCAGGTCCAGCAAATGATTGCACATGGCATTTTGTCGGGGCGCTTCGGCACGGGAGAAAAACTGCCTTCGACCCGAAAACTGGCGCATCACCTCGGCATCAGCCGCATCACGGTCACACTGGCCTATACGGAACTGGTCGCTTCGGATTACCTTACGGCGCGCGGCCGGTCCGGGTACTATGTGTCGACAAATGCACCCGTCCCGCCGATCTATCAGCCCCAGAACATGCCCGGAGACGCGGTGGATTGGACGCGCGCCATCGGACAACGGTTTTCAGGCGGACAGGTGCTGAGCAAGCCGCTGGACTGGGCGCGCTTTCGCTATCCGTTCATCTATGGCCAAACCGATCCGAAATTATTTGACCACGCGAATTGGCGGCAATGTGCCATTCAAGCTCTGGGGCAGCGCGACTTCTCGGCGCTCACGTCCGACTATTACGATCAGGATGATCCCCAACTGATTGAATTCATCCAGCGCAACACCTTGCCACGACGCGGGATCGCCGCAAATTCAGACCAGATCCTGATCACGCTCGGCGCGCAAAACGCGCTCTGGCTGGCGGCTCAAGTCCTGTTGACCCAGCGGCGTACCGCTGCATTCGAAGACCCCTGTTATCCCGCATTGCGCGAAGTGCTGACACAATCGCGCTGCCATCTGGCGCCGGTGCGGGTTGACCGTGACGGGCTGCCTTCGGACGCGATTCCGCCCGACACGGATGTCATCTTTACCACCCCCAGCCATCAATGCCCGACGACCGCGACCATGCCGATGGCGCGGCGGCAACAACTGCTCGACAGGGCGCGCGAGCTTGATGCGTTGATCGTAGAAGACGATTACGAATTCGAGATGTCGTTTCTGGAACCACCCTCGCCCGCCCTCAAGTCGATGGATGTGGATGGACGCGTGATCTATGTTGGCAGCTTCTCAAAATCCCTGTTTCCGGGCCTGCGGCTTGGCTATCTTGTCGGCTCCGAGCCGTTCGTCCGCGAGGCGCGCGCCCTGCGCACGTCGGTTCTGCGTCACCCTCCGGGTCATATCCAGCGCACGGCGGCCTATTTTCTGTCGATGGGGCATTATGATGCCCAAATCCGAAAAATGGGTGCGGCGCTCCATACCAGGCGGCAAGAGATGCAATCCGCCATCAACGCACACGGGCTTGAAATTGCAGGCCAGGGCGCGTTTGGAGGCTCGTCCTATTGGATGCGCGCGCCCGAAACTGTTGATACACGTGCCTTGGCGTCCCGCCTCAAGGCGGACGGTGTTCTCATTGAACCGGGCCACGCATTCTTTACCAAACCCGAAGATACCCGCCGCTACTACCGATTGGGTTACTCATCAATCCCGACCGAACGGATCAGGGCGGGCATCGGATTGATCGCGGAACATATCGGATCATGACCTGGACCTAATTCGCAGTCTCATCTGGCCCTAACGCTGCCAAGCGCGGGCCTCTAACCTGCGTTCAACGCATACGGGCGATTCGACGCCCTCATTCCCGGAGAGTTGCCACATGAAAATGACGACCGAAGAAGCTTTTGTAAAAACACTTCAGATGCATGGCATCGACAATGCATTCGGAATCATCGGATCCGCCATGATGCCGATTTCCGATATTTTCCCGGATGCGGGCATCAAGTTCTGGGACTGCGCCCACGAAACATCGGGCGGCATGATGGCCGACGGGTTCACCCGCGCTACCGGCAAGATGTGCATGATGATTGCCCAGAACGGTCCCGGCATCACCAACTTCGTCACCGCTGTCAAAACCGCCTACTGGAACCACACGCCGGTTCTGCTGGTGACACCTCAGGCCGCGAACAAGACCATTGGTCAGGGCGGTTTCCAGGAAATGGAGCAGATGAACCTGTTCGCCGATTGCGTCGCCTATCAGGAAGAGGTTCGTGACCCGTCGCGGATTGCCGAAACGCTGAATCGCGTGATCATGCAAGCCAAGCGCGCCTCTGCTCCGGCACAGATCAATGTGCCGCGTGACTTCTGGACGCAAGTCATCGACATCGAACTGCCCGTGATCGTCGATTTTGAACTGCCGCAGGGCGGCGACGCCGCTGTTGCGGACGCAGCCAAGATGCTGAGCGAAGCCAAATTCCCCGTTATCCTGAACGGCGCAGGCGCGGTCCTGTCCAAAGGTGGCATCGAAGCTTCCCGTATTCTGGCCGAACGCCTCGATGCGCCGGTTTGCGTGGGCTACCAGCACAACGATGCGTTCCCGGGCAACCACCCGTTGTTCGCGGGCCCTCTGGGCTATAACGGCTCCAAAGCAGGCATGCAGCTGATCAGCCAGGCAGACGTCGTCCTGTGCCTTGGCACCCGCCTCAACCCGTTCTCCACCCTGCCCGGCTACGGCATCGACTATTGGCCAACGGATGCCAAGATCATTCAGGTTGACCTGAACCCTGATCGCATTGGCCTGACAAAGAAGGTCACCGTCGGGATCGTGGGCGATGCCGCCAAGGTTGCCAAAGGCATCACGGCACAACTGTCCGACGATGCGGGTGACACCAATCGATCCGAGCGTAAAAATACCATCGCGACAACGAAGTCGGCCTGGGCACAGGAACTGACCTCGATGACCGAAGAGCAGGACGATCCCGGCACAGACTGGAACGTGCGTGCCCGTGCGGCCAAGCCCGACTGGATGGCACCGCGCATGGCGTGGCGCGCAATTCAGGCGGCCCTGCCCGTCGAGGCGATCATTTCCTCCGACATCGGCAACAACTGTGCCATCGGCAACGCCTATCCGTCGTTCAACGAAAGCCGTAAATATCTGGCGCCGGGCCTTTTCGGCCCCTGCGGATACGGATTGCCTTCGATCGTCGGTGCCAAAATCGGCAAACCTGACGTGCCCGTCGTGGGCTTTGCAGGCGACGGCGCCTTTGGCATCTCCGTCAACGAACTCACGGCCATTGGTCGCGGTGACTGGCCCGCCATCACACAGATCGTCTTCCGCAACTACCAATGGGGCGCTGAAAAGCGGAACTCGACACTTTGGTTCGACGACAACTTCGTTGGAACAGAACTGGACGAAGACGTCTCCTATGCCGGCATCGCAAACGCCTGCGGTCTCAAAGGCGTCGTGGCCCGCACACAGGACGAACTGACAGCCGCCTTGGCACAGGCCATCAAGGACCAGATGGAAAACGGGATCACCACCCTGATCGAAGCGATGATCAACCAGGAACTGGGCGACCCCTTCCGTCGGGATGCGATGAAAAAACCCGTTGCCGTTGCTGGCATCAGCAAGGATGACATGCGGCCTCAGGTCGGCGCGTAAATCCCGTGCGTCTGACAACACATTCGGGGTGGGCTGCATGAGCGTTCTGGACGACCTCCAGTCGCGCGCCGCGGCCCTTCCTGCGCATATCGTATTGAGCGAAGGCCACGATCCCCGGATTGTGGCTGCCGCCATTCAGGCTGTTTCTGCCGGACTTGGCACCGTTACGCTGGTCGGGGAGACTGTCACTGTTGCGTTGGCCGTAAAACAGGCCGGTGGGGCTCCGTCCGACAAATTGCAGATCGCGGATCCGGCCAATCATCCCCTTGCGGCTGACATTGCCTCCGCATTTTTTGAATTGCGCAAGCACAAAGGCGTCACGCCGGAACAGGCGGAAACGCTGACCCGTGATCCGCTCGTGTTTGCCGCAATGCTCGTCCGCCTCGGTCACGCCGATGGCACAGTGGGCGGTGCCATCGCCACAACGTCCGATACCGTGCGTGCGGCCTTACAGGTCATCGGCAAAGCTCCCGACGCGGCCCTTGTTTCCAGCTTTTTCCTGATGGTGCTGCCCGAAAACCACCCCTCGGGTCGAAATGCGATGATCTTTTCGGACAGCGGGCTGGTCATTGATCCCTCCGCCCCCGAACTGGCCGCTATCGCGGTGCAGTCCGCCACATCTTTTCGCGCACTGATTGGCGAAACACCCAAAGTAGCGCTGCTCTCCTTCTCCACCAAAGGCAGCGCACGACATCCAGATGTGACCAAGGTCACCGATGCCGCCCAGATCCTGCTTGACGCGCATCCTGACCTTGATACGGATGGCGAACTCCAATTCGATGCCGCCTTCGTGCCGGAGATTGGCGCGTCCAAAGCCAAGGGCTCAGCCGTCGCGGGCCACGCCAACGTCATGATTTTCCCCAACCTTGATGCGGGAAACATCGGTTACAAGATCGCCCAACGGATCGGCGGCTGCACCGCCATCGGCCCGATCCTGCAGGGCCTTGCCAAACCCGCCAACGACCTCAGCCGGGGTTGCACAGCGGACGATGTCCTGCACATGATCGCCGTGACCGTCCTGCAATCCGCCGCCCTGAAAGGGACCACATGAACCAGCCCAAGCTTGATCTGTCGCCCAAAGTCTCCGACGAGATTCGCAAGACAACCTGTTACATGTGCGCATGTCGCTGCGGCATCAACGTGCACCTGAAGGATGGCAAGGTCGCCTACATCGAAGGCAACCGGGACCACCCCGTAAACAAGGGCGTCCTGTGTGCCAAAGGCTCTGCCGGCATCATGCAGGTCAACGCCCCGTCGCGGCTACAAGCGCCATTGAAGCGGGTCGGCCCGCGCGGCTCGGGTGAATTTCAGGAAATCAGCTGGGACGAAGCGCTGAACCTCGCCACGGAATGGCTGGAACCGATCCGCAAGGATGACCCGTCCAAGCTGGCCTTTTTCACCGGCCGCGATCAGTCGCAAAGCTTTACGTCGTTCTGGGCGCAAAACTTCGGCACCCCCAACTATGCGGCCCATGGCGGCTTCTGTTCGGTCAACATGGCGGCGGCCGGTATCTACACCATGGGCGGCGCATTCTGGGAGTTTGGCCAGCCCGATTGGGATCACACCAAACTCTTCATGCTGTTCGGCGTCGCCGAAGATCACGACAGCAACCCGATCAAGATGGGGATCGGCAAGATCAAGGCGCGCGGTGCCCGCGTCATCGGCGTGAACCCGATCCGCACGGGATACAACGCCGTCGCCGACGATTGGATCGGCATCACGCCCGGCACCGACGGGCTCTTTATCCTGTCGCTCATCCACTGCCTGATGAAGGCCGGCAAGATCGACGTCGACTACCTTGCGCGCTACACCAACGCGTCCTGCCTGGTGAATGGGGACGAAGGCTCTGCTGAATTTGGCCTGTTGCTGCGCGACGACGCAGGCAAGGAACTGGTCATGGACCGGGCCACAGGCAAACTGACGCCCTTTGACCAAAAGGGCGTCAAACCTGACCTCACGGCCACGCACGAGGCCGATGGCATTACCCACCGCACCGTCATGCACCACATGGCCGACCGCTACCTGAGCAACGACTACGCACCGGAGGCGGTGGCCGAACGCACAGGCATTTCCGCCCGCCGCATTCGCGCGATCGCCAACGAAATCGCCCGCGTCGCCTTTGAGGAAGCGTTTGAATTGGACGTCGAATGGACCGATTTCCGCGGCGAGACGCACGCCAAGATGCAAGGTCGCCCCGTCAGCTTCCATTCGATGCGCGGAATTTCGGCGCATGCCAATGGCTTCCAGACCTGCCGCGCCCTGCACGTATTGCAGATCATTCTGGGCAGCGTCGAAGTGCCCGGCGGCTTCCGATTCAAACCTCCCTACCCCAAACCGGCCACGGTTCACCCCAAACCGCATTGCAAAGTCACCCCCGGCGCGCCGCTTGACGGCCCCCACTTGGGCTTTGTCCATGGGCCGGATGATCTGGCGCTCAAAGACGACGGCAGCCCCGCGCGGATCGACAAGGCATTTACTTGGGAAAACCCCATGTCCGCGCATGGGCTGATGCACATGGTCATCTCGAACGCGCATGCGGGCGACCCCTACAAGATCGACACGCTCTTCATGTATATGGCCAACATGTCGTGGAACTCCTCCATGAACACCGGCGGCGTAATGGAGATGCTGACCGACAAGGATGAAAACGGCGATTACGTCATCCCGCGGATCATCTATTCCGATGCCTACAGCTCGGAAATGGTGGCCTATGCCGACCTGATCCTGCCCGACACCACATATCTGGAACGGCATGACTGTATCTCGCTGCTGGATCGCCCGATCTGCGAGGCGGACGCCGCCGCCGATGCCATCCGCTGGCCCGTGATCGAACCTGACCGCGACGTGCGCGGCTTCCAATCGGTACTCTGTGAGCTTGGCGCAAAACTGAACCTGCCCGGCTTTGTCAACGAGGACGGCAGCCAGAAATACGCGGATTACGGCGACTATATCGTCAATCACATCCGCAAACCCGGCATTGGCCCACTTGCGGGCTTCCGGGGCGACGGCACAAAGACCGGGCGCGGCGACGTGAACCCGGATCAACTCGACAAATACATTGAAAACGGCGGCTTTTTCGTCGAACACATCCCCGAAGGAGCCAATTACTACAAACCCTGGAACACCGCCTACCAGGACTGGGCCGTGGGCATGGGCCTCTTCGATAGCCCGCAACCCTACCTGTTTTCGCTCTATGTCGAGCCAATGCGCAAATTCCAACTGGCCGCTGAGGGGCACGGAGATCGCCAGCCGCCCGACCATCTGCGCGAACGGATCAAGGCCACCATGGATCCGCTGCCGATCTGGTATGACCCTGCACCCGACAACAAGGTCGACGACTTCCCAATCACCGCACTGACGCAACGCCCCATGGCGATGTATCACTCATGGGGGTCGCAAAACGCGTGGTTACGGCAGTTGCACGGCCACAACCCGCTCTATCTGCCCACGAAGCTGATGAAGGAAAACAACCTGACGGATGGCGACTGGGCCAAGGTCACCTCACCACACGGCGAAACCACAGTGCCGGTTATGGAAATGGCCGCCCTCAACGAAAACACGATCTGGACCTGGAACGCGATCGGCAAGCGCAAGGGCGCGTGGGCGCTCGACAATGATGCGCCCGAAGCGACCCGCGGCTTCCTGCTCAACCACCTGATCCACGAGTTGCTGCCCCCCAAAGGCGACGGCCTGCGATGGGCCAACTCGGACCCGATCACAGGCCAGGCCGCTTGGTTCGACCTGAAGGTGCGGCTTGAAAAAGCCACCGCCCCAAACGAAAGCCAACCGGTCATGCAACCGATCAAATCACCGGTCGGCCAAGGTCCGGAAACCCTGTCCTGGAAGGTCGGCAAATGACACCCATTCAACGCACCCTTCTGGCTATCGCCGCCTTTGTCGCGTTGGCGCTCAGCCTTTTCATCTGGTTCATCGCAAACTGGGACAAGTCAAAAACCCAACCGATCGGCCACCTGATCAATACCAGCACTCACAAGGCATCCCTTTTCATCTTGCCAAATAAACTCCGGGGTCTGGGGCAGAGCCCCAGTCTTGCCGGGATCAGCAAGGGGACAGCGACATGACACAACTCCCCCAAACCACAGCCAGGAAACTCGGGCTTGTCATCGACCTTGACACCTGCGTCGGCTGCCACGCCTGCGTGATCTCCTGCAAAGGCTGGAATACCGAAAACTACGGCGCGCCGTTATCCGACACCGATCCTTACGGCGCGGACCCTTCGGGCACGTTCCTCAACCGCGTGCACAGTTACGAGGTGCAACCGGAACAGGGCACCGCACAACTCATCCACTTCCCCAAATCCTGCCTGCATTGCGAGGACGCCCCCTGCGTCACAGTCTGCCCCACGGGTGCCAGCTACAAGCGGGTCGAGGATGGCATCGTTCTGGTCAACGAAAGCGACTGCATCGGCTGCGGCCTCTGCGCCTGGGCCTGCCCCTACGGTGCGCGCGAAATGGATGCCGTCGAAAAGGTGATGAAGAAATGTACCCTCTGCGTGGACCGGATCTATAACGAAAACCTCCCCGAGGTGGATCGTGAACCGGCCTGCGTGCGTACTTGCCCATCGAACGCACGGCATTTTGGAGACTTCGCCGACCCCGACAGCAACGTGTCGAAACTGGTCGCGGAACGCGGCGGTATCGATCTGATGCCTGAACAAGGCACCAAACCGGTCAACAAATATCTGCCGCCCCGCCCCAAGGATACGCTTTCCGAGGGTGCAGGCGACATCGACATTCTGGCCCCCTACCTCGAACCCGTGGCGCAAGAGGCCAAAGGCTTCCTTGGCTGGCTCGACAAAACGCTGGAGAAACTCTGATGCATCCCGCTCCATCCGTTATCTTCTTTTCCGTATTCAGCGGCGTGGGTTTTGGCCTCCTGACCTTTCTGGGCTTTGGCGTCCCGCACGTCTTTGGATGGAACGCCTTTGTGTTCTTTGTGATCGCGTATCTCTGCGCCGTGGGCGGCTTGGTTGCGTCAACCTTTCATCTCGGCCACCCCGAACGCGCGCTCAAGGCATTCACCCAATGGCGGTCGTCCTGGCTCAGCCGCGAAGGATGGTGTGCCGTGCTCGCGCTGTGCTTCATGGCGATCTATGGCATCGGGCTTGTCTTTTTCGACGTCCGGTGGGGCTTTTTCGGCGTCATAGGCGCAGTGTTTTCCATTGCGACCGTCTACACGACATCGATGATCTACACCCAGTTGGAATCCGTCCCGCGCTGGCATTCCCCCGGAACACCGGCAATGTTTCTCAGCTTCTCCGTAGCTGCGGGCGCATTGCTGGCGGGAGAGATCCACGCTGCCATGGCCCTGATCGCCATTGCGGCCCTGCTGCAAATCGCGCTTTGGGTGGTGGGCGACGGCGCACTGGAGGCATCGGGCACGTCATTGGCGACCGCCACGGGCTTGGGCCAAAACGGGTCGGTACGCGCCTTTGAGCCGCCCCATACCGGGACGAACTATCTCCTCAAGGAATTCGCTTTTGTGGTCGGACGCAAACACAGCCTGAAGCTGCGTGTGATTTCGATCGTGCTCTTTGCGGTGATTCCAATCGCCTTGCTCATCGCGCCGTTTTCGCACTGGTTGGTCCTGCTGGCAGTGATCAGTCACGTGGCCGGCGCGCTTGCCTCACGATGGTTGTTTTTTGCAGAGGCCGAGCATGTGGTCGGCCTCTACTACGGGAAACGCTAGACATTTTGTGTAAGGCGGGCGTGTCGTCCGCCCTGCGCTACATCAATCCGGCATGCACCAACGCCGCGTCAACCAGAGCCTTGGTGTCATCCGACAAGCATGTCAGCGGCAGCCGGACCTCTTCGGAACACAGATCGAGTCGCGACATCGCATATTTTACGCCAACCAATCCCGGTTCGGTAAAGATCGCCTTGTGAAGTGGCATCAGGCGGTCTTGCAACTCCAGCGCTTTGGTATAATCCCCCGCCGCACAAGCCGCCTGCATCTGGCTCATCAATTTGGGGGCCACGTTTGCCGTCACCGAGATTGCACCGACACCGCCGCAGGCGTTGAAGGCATGCGCGGTCGCGTCTTCGCCGGTCAACTGAACAAAGTCCTTGCCACATGTAATCCGGGTATCGCCCACGCGCGACAAATCCCCGGTCGCATCCTTCACGCCCACAATGCGCGGCAATTTGGCCAGTTCACCCATAGTCTCGGGCGTCATGTCGATGACCGAACGGCCCGGGATATTGTAGATGATGATCGGGATATCGGCGCAGTCATGCAACGCTGTGAAATGTGCAATCAATCCGCGTTGTGTTGGCTTGTTGTAATAGGGCGTGACCACAAGTGCGGCATCCGCGCCGACCTTCTCGGCGAACTGGACAAAGCGCATCGCCTCGACTGTGTTGTTCGACCCGGCGCCCGCGATCACGGGGACACGGCCGGTCGTTGCCTTGACCACCGTCTCAATAACCAGTTCATGCTCTTCATGCGTCAGGGTCGGGCTTTCACCGGTGGTGCCGACAGGGACAAACCCGCTGGTGCCTTCCCCGATATGCCATTCGACCAGCTTCTTGAGCGTTTCCAGATCCAAAGCGCCGTTACGAAACGGCGTGACGAGGGCAGGCATAGAACCTTTAAACATTCTCACGCTCCTTTTTTACGTGTGGCAGGCGATCGGCCTGGGATGAATACTGCATCTATCCGGATCGTGAGTTGAAACCCCACGGTTCAGAGATATGCTGTTAGGCTCTAGCCTTGCACAGACAGGAAATGCAAGAGATGAGCCGCTTCGCCGTCGCCCTTATACTGCTTTTTGCATCCGCTGTTGCCGCACTGGCCGAACGTCCCCGCCCTTTGGGCTGGGCGTTTGACGCGATGCGCGCGGGCAACTGGGAAACAGCCGCCCAATTGGCCGCACGGGACGGTCCCGTCGCCGCTGACGTGATCGAATGGCATCGGTTGCGCGCAGGGCGCGGCAGCTATTCCGACGTCATCGCCTTTCTGGAGCGCCGCCCGAACTGGCCCGGCGAAGCCTATTTGCGCCGCCAATCCGAACCCGTGGTGCTCGAACAGGGAGATGCCGCGATCCTCGCGTTTTTTGCACAAGACATCGCTCAAAGCCCCGAAGGCGTACTGGCCCATGCTGAAGCGCTCGCGCGGGAGGGGTCCACCGGTCTGGCCGAGGCCAACCTGGTTCTGGAGTGGCGGACCGTTGCCATGGATAACGCAGCGCAGGCGCAATACCTGAGCAGACATGCCGCCTTGCTGGCCCCGCATCATGTGGCCCGGTTGGACGCGATGCTCTGGGCCGGGGAAACGGCCAGCGCAAGGCGGATGTTCTATCTTGTACCCCCGGGCCATCAGGCGCTGGCCGAAGCCCGACTGGGTCTGCGGGCGCTGTCGAAATCCGTCGACAGCCTCATTGCGGCCGTGCCAGACTCGCTCGCGGATGATCCGGGTCTTGCGCATGCCCGGTTCGAATGGCGCGTCCGCAAAGGTCGCTGGGCGGATGCCAAGGACCTGCTGCGCCAGCGCTCCGCCTCTGCCGAAAGCCTTGGGGAACCCGAAGCTTGGGCCCAGCGCCGCCGTGCGCTCGCCCGTGATGAAATGCGCGACGGGGATCCTGCGCTGGCCTATCAGCTCGCATCGAGGCACTTTCTGTCGGAAGGTGCTTCCTATGCGGATCTGGAGTGGTTGTCGGGCTACATTGCCTTGCGCTTGCTGAACGATCCGCAAACGGCGCTTGGACACTTCCAGAACCACCGCGCGGCCATCACCTCTCCGATCTCGCGCGGGCGGGCGGGCTATTGGATGGGCCGGGCCTATGAGGCGTTGGGCGATGAAGTCGCGGCGCAAGCGGCCTACGCGGACGGTGCGAAATTCCAATCGTCCTTTTACGGTTTGCTGGCCGCTGAGCGCGGCAATCTCCCTTTCGATCCCGATCTGTACGGGGCCGAGGTTTTTGACGACTGGCGCACCTCTGATCTGGCAAGCCGCGACCTTTTCGAGGCGGGGCTGCTGTTGCAGGCTTCTGGCGAGTTGAGCGTCGCGGAACGCTTCTGGACCCATCTGGCCGAAGACCTTGACCGCGCGGAGGCCGGGCAATTGGGACAAGCGGCCATCGACGCAGGTCAGCCCCACCTAGCTGTCATGATCGCCAAGCGCGTCGCAACCCGCGGCATTACACTGGATGCCACCTATTATCCCCTGCACCCGCTGGCACAGGCGAACCTGCCCATGGCGCCGGAAATGAACCTCGCCATTGCGCGGCGCGAAAGCGAATTTGATCCCTCTGTCCAAAGCGGGGTCGGCGCGCGCGGGCTCATGCAGATCATGCCAGAGACAGCGCGAGAGGTCGCCACCGGTCTGGGCCGGGGGGGTGAACACAGCACCGGCCGCCTGATCTCCGACCCCGTCTACAATGCAGAACTGGGCGCCGCGTTTCTGTCCCAGCTTGCAGGGCGGTTCGGTGGCAACGTTGTCTTGATGTCGGCGGCTTACAACGCGGGGCCCAGCCGACCGGATCGCTGGATGACCCTGTTTGGGGATCCGCGACAGGGTACGACGGATTTCGACGTGATTGACTGGATCGAACATATCCCGTTTCGCGAGACTCAGAACTATGTGATGCGCGTCGCAGAAAGCCTGCCGGTCTATCGCGCTCGGCTGGGCAAGGACCCGCTGCCGATCCCCTTCAGCGCGGAATTGACCGGCTCAACCCTGTTGTCGTTCGCGCCACAGGGTGAATAGGCCCGCCGCCACGACAATCCCTGCGCCGATCAGCACGTTCATCTGCAATGCCTCACCAAAGACGGTGATGCCCACGGCAGATGCAAACACCAACTGGAAATAGGCGAATGGCTGCACCGCGCTGACCTCCGCAACCTCATAGCACCGGATCAATAGCCAATGGCCCACCGATCCGGTGACGCATAGCGCCCCCATCCACATCCAGTCACCACCCGTCATGGGCTCCCAGAACCAAATTCCGACTGTTGTGATAGCGACGGCACCCACGGTACCTGTCCAGAAAAAGCTGGTCGCCGTCGGATCATCCCGCGAAACGTAGCGGGTCAAAAGCCCGTAGGTCGCGAACATCACCGCTGCGATCAAGGGAATGATCGCTTCGGGATTGAACACGCCCAGACCTGGTTTGAGAATGAAAAGAACGCCGATGAAGCCAATCCCGATCGCCACCCAGCGCCGCCAGCCCACATACTCACCAAGGATCGGCCCGGACAGGGCCGCGATCAACAAGGGATAGGCCGAAAACACCGCGTGGCTTTCGACCAGCCCCAATATTGTGAACGACGTGACCATCACGCAAATCTGGGTGGCCAGCAGTACACCCCGCAACGTCTGGATCACCGGGCGCGTTGTGCGCGCCGCGGCCATGACCCCGCCGGCCTTGCGCGCGGAAATCGTGATCGCGAAGGCCGCAAAGAACCAAAAGCGGATCATGACGACCATGTACACGTTGTATTCGCTCGCCAGATGTCGGGAAATCCCGTCCTGACTTGCAAACACAACCGAAACCGCAATCATCAGCGCAATCCCGAGGCGCGTGTTGTTGCCCGCGCTCATCCCAGCATGGCCCGGGTCATGTGTCGCTTGCGGCCATAGCCGGGAACGCGTTCAACGGTGAACCCTGCGTCTTGCAGTCCGCGGCGGACAAATCCGGCGGCCGTATAGGTCGCCGCCGTGCCCTTTGGTTTCGTATGCGTGGCCACCTGCTGCATCAGGTCTGCCCCCCAAAGTTCGGGGTTCTTGGCGGGTGAAAATCCGTCCAGATACCAGGCGTCGGCCGATCCTGACCAGTCCGGCAAGGTCTCGCGTGCGTCTCCTTGCACAAGGCAGAGAACGGCATCGTCAAACGTGAACACATCATCCCCGGTGCGCATCGCTGCCACCATTTCTCCCGCCAAATCCGCCAACGCCGGAAACGCCGCCAAGGCGGTTTCCATGTCCTTCGGCACCAACGGGAAGGCCTCGAAGCTGGTGAACTGTAATCTGCCCGTCACGCCTGCGGCCCGCCACTCGGCCCATGTCGCCAGAAAATTCAAACCCGTGCCAAAGCCCAACTCGGCGATGTGGAACTCATTGCAAAACCGGACAGGCAGATCGTTGCCGCGTAAAAAGACATGCCTTGTCTCGGCCAGACCGTTGTCGAGGCTGAAATAGGGATCATCAAAACGGGTCGACACCGGCACAACGCCGTCCCGCCATTCCAACTGAGCTTGCTGGCCCTGCATCCTGCGCCCCTGTATGACGTGCCTATCGGCGCGACATTGGCGGAAGGAACAGGCATTGGCAACGACAGAGATCACCGTGCGCGGGGCCGGAATTTTTGGCCTGTCCATCGCGTGGGAACTGACGCGGCGCGGCGCGAAGATACAGATCGTTGACCCCCACGGCGCAGCGGCAGGCGCAAGCGGCGGCATTGTCGGGGCGCTGGCCCCACATGTGCCGGAAAACTGGAACCCCAAGAAACAGTTTCAGCTTGAAAGCCTGCTGATGGCGCAAGAATTTTGGCAGGACGTTCAAGAGGTCGGCGGATGCTCCGCCGGTTATGCGAGGCTCGGTCGGGTGCAACCCATTGCAGATGACGCCGCCTTGCATTTGGCGCAAGCCCGCGCCCTGTCTGCGCGGACACTTTGGGGACAGGCCGCCGAGTGGCATGTCAGACCCGTACAATCACCCGACTGGTCAGCGCACAGTCCTACCGGCATGGAAATCTACGACAGCCTCAGCGCGCGTATTCATCCCAAACAGGCCTGCCTCGCATTGGTCGCCGCCCTCAAATCGCAAGGTGTAGAGGTGCAGACTGAGGCCCCTCAAACGGCTATGACCATCCACGCCACCGGGGTGGCCGGGCTGGAGGTCTTGAGCGCGACCCACAGCCGCATGGTGGGGGCCGGGATCAAAGGCCAAGCGATTTTGCTCGATCATGCTGCCCCCGATGCGCCGCAGCTTTTTGCCGACAGCTTGCACATTATCCCGCATGCTGATGGTACGACCGCGATCGGTTCAACGACAGAACGCGAATACAGCGACGCGGCGACGACCGACAGCCAGTTGGATGACATTCTGGCCCGGGCGCGCTCCGCCGTCCCCGCCCTCCGGCAGGCCAGCGTCATCGCCCGCTGGGCCGGGGCGCGCCCCCGCAGCCGCAGCCGCGCGCCGATGCTCGGGCCATGGCCGGACCGACCGGGGCATTTCATTGCAAATGGCGGGTTCAAGATTGGCTTCGGTATGGCTCCGAAAGTGGCGCAAACGATGGCTGACCTCATCCTGGATCAGCGTGACACCATTCCCGATGGCTTCGAAATCCGTGCGTCGTTCTAAGCCGCCGCGGTCATGCATTGCCGCCCATCCGGACCTCGCACCCAGAACTGACGGTCCTTGCGGCACAGCGTTGCGGTTTCAAAATGCATGAGGGGTGCTGTGGCACGGAACGAAAATTCGGTCAGCGGGCCAAGCGATGCCTCCGCCATCAACATCAGATGCTGCGCCAGCAAGGGGCCATGCACGACCAGACCGTCGTAACCTTCCACCGCCGTCGCGTAGGGCTGGTCATAATGAATCCGGTGCCCGTTGAATGTCAGCGCCGAATAACGAAACAGCAACGTCGCATCGAAATTGTGCTGTGCTCTCTGATCTTCGTCCATTGGAGCCACCGGCGGCGCGGGCTTTCTTGCCAAAGGATCCGGGTCTTCGCGATAGACAAGATCCTGCCATTCGGTAACGCGAATGACGCTCTCCTGTACGATTTCGTGGCGCAAGGTGACAAAAGCCAGCGGGCCCGATCGCCCGTTCTTGGTTTCAACCTTGTCGCAATAAGACACCCGTTCCGCGGGCACGCCCAGTCGCAAAGGGGCGTCAAAACGCAATCGGCCACCGGCCCACATCCGCCGCGGCAGACCCATATCCGGGATCAAGCCACCCACCTTGGGATGGCCATCCCGGCCCAGATCTTCGGGCGGGATGGGTGTCCAGAAGTAAAGCTGATGAAAGAACGGCGGGAGCGTGTCACCGACGCCGAGCGTTGCAGCATGCCCGAGGGCAACCTGCATCGCCTGTGCGCGGGCGGGATCCAGCACGTCGCTTTGACGAACGGGTTGGGGCATTGCATCTTGCATGTCGAGATCATGATCCAAGGAGTCCCGAATTGAAACAGCCGACCCTCTCGCATCTGGATCATCTTGTGCTGACCGTCGCCGACATAGAGACAACGATCCGGTTTTACCGTGACAGTCTTGGGATGGTGCACGCGCCCTTTACGGTCGCAGATGGCACAACCCGCCACGCGCTCCACTTCGGGACGCAAAAGATCAACCTGCATCAAGCCGGGGCAGAGTTCGATCCCAAAGCCCGATCACCGAACCCCGGCACCGCTGATCTGTGTTTTCTGACCGACACCGGGCTAACCAACTGGCAGGCCCACTTCGCCGCGACCGGAACACAGATCGAGCAAGGCCCTGTCGCCCGCTCGGGCGCAACCGGACCGATCCTGTCGCTTTACGTGCGCGATCCCGACGGGAACCTGATCGAGGTCAGCACACCCGCCTAGCGGCGTATTTCCGCCCGCAGCATTTGCATCAGCCTGGACAGTTCCCGCACATAGATCTCGCCCACCAGCGCGCCATTTTCATCAAACTGGTTTCCGCTGTCTGCCAGGTGGATTTCTGGACCTTGCAAAATACGGGGCCGAAACGGCACCATATATCCGCGCAGGATCATCTGTGCCCGCTCACCCCCCGCACGCCCCGCCGCCGCGGACATCACAGCCAAGGGTTTATCGGACCAGGGGTTACCTTCAATACGGCTGACCCAATCCAATGCATTCTTGAGAACACCGGACGGGGCCTTGTTGTATTCCGGGGTCGAGATCAGCACCGCGTCCGCTTCGGCGATTTGACCGGCCAGCAGGATCGCTGCGTTCGGGGCACCGTCCAATGCCTCGAAATCACCATCATAAAGAGGCATCTGCAGGTCAGCCTCGACATAGGTGCAGTCGCCAAAAAGCTCGGCTGCCGCACGTAGCAATTTACGGTTGGTCGATCCGGCACGCAATGAACCAGATACGCCGAGAAGTATGGGTAATGTCATCGCCCGCTCCCTATCAAACCCACCTCATGCGGGCTCTTGAAATGCTAAATATAAAGGCCCCGGTGAAATGCCGGAGCCTTTTGTAGTGTTGAACTATTTAGGGTGCTTTACGCGTTTGGCAAAATCACGACATCGACACGCCGGTTCAGCGCGCGGCCTTCCGGTGTGAGGTTGCTGGCGATGGGCCGGTTTTCACCCTGCCCGAATGTCTGAACCCGGGTGGAGGATACACCATTGCTGGTCAGGACATTTGCAACGGCGCCCGCGCGGCGTTCGCTGAGCGTTTGGTTATAGCCTGCGTCGCCGCTGCTGTCGGTGTGACCGGTGACCTGCACGGTCGAGCCTTGATAATTCTGCAGGCTGTTGGCCAGAACAACCAGATCGCCGCGCATGCCTGGCTGGATTTCATAGCTGCTGGACGCGAAGAGAATCTCCTGCGGCAATGTCACGATCAGGCTGTCACCGGTGTTGGTGATCTGAACGGCTTCGTTGTCAAAGTCGCGGCGCAACTCTGCCTCTTGCCGATCGAGGCTGTAGCCGATGCCCGCGCCTGCCGCGCCGCCGACGACGGCTCCGAGTGCCGCACCGCGGGCGTTGCCGGACACGACGGCGCCCAATGCCGCACCTGATGCCGCACCAATCAGCGCACCACGGTTGGCGTTTCGGTTGGGGTCATTGACGCCACCAACTGAACTGGGGTCGGTACACGCACCAAGTGCTACGGCCGCGCCAAGCGCGAGAGTGAGGGGAAGTTTAATCATTGGTTTTTCCTACTGCCTCCTGAAATTGGCTCCGTTCGGGCGGAGCCTGTTGAGATGCCCGCTGAATAAACGCGCAAACTCCAACCGGACAGGGCGAATATTGGGTAGGCAAAATCATGCGCATCCTGAATTACCCAGATCCCCGCCTAAATCAAGCCTCCACACGCGCCGATTCGTAGGCCAGCAAAGCGCGTTTGACGGGCAGACCCCAATGATAGCCCCCCAAACCACCGGACTTGCGCAAGGCGCGATGACACGGGATCAGCCAACTGACCGGGTTGCGTCCGACAGCCGTTCCGACGGCGCGCACGGCCCGTGGATTGCCGATGCTCTCGGCAATCTCGGAATAGGTCGTAACATGACCGGTCGGAATTTGAAGCAAGGCTTCCCACACCTTGATCTGGAACGGCGCCCCGATGAGAAACAGCGGCGCTTCGCTCAATTCCACACTCTCCGCACCGAATGCGGCCAGAACCCAGGGCCGCAAACGCATCGGATCCTCGACGAAATCCGCCTTGGGCCAGCGACGCACAAGATCCTGCATCGCCCACGCTTCGCCCATCTCGGCCGCAAATCCGAGGCCGCAAATGCCGTTTTGCGTGCCCATGACAAGGGCCAGCCCGAACGGGCTGCCGAACCACCCCCAATAGATTGTCAATCCGGCGCCTTCCTTGGCATATTCGCCGGGGCTCATCGCTTCCCACCGCAGGAACAGATCGTGCAACCGGCCCGATCCGCTCAGACCGGTGGCGTGCGCCGTATCCAGCGTCGTGAACCGCTCCGCCAACAGGGCCTTGGCGTGGCCCAGCGTCAGGTACTGCTGATAACGTTTGGGCGAAACGCCGACCCAGCGTGAAAAGATACGTTGGAAATGCGCCGGGCTCATGCCCATTTCGCGGGCAAGCGCCTCAAGCGTCAATGGATCCTCGGACCCGTCAATCAACTCGATCGCGCGACGCATGACGTTATAGTGATAGCCTGTATCGGCCTCTGACAGTGCTGTGTGTTCCATACAAACGAAGATAGAGCCCGCCAACGGCCAACGCGACCCGTTTCCTGTGCAAAGGCGCTGCGTCTTGCGCGAATTTGGTCGGCAGGTTTGGATGGAGAGGACACAGATCAGGAAAGTTTGCTCTTTAGGCCGCATGTCCGTTTCTGGAGCTCGTTCAAAATGCGCGCCTGGCAAATTCAATATTTCGGTATGAGCCTAGCCAGACTCCAGACTTATTGATCTAAGGCCAGAACATACCAGTGGCTCCGCGCTCTGGCGAATAGAAAGACCTTTGAAGATATGTCCTATCGAGTTGCCACCTGACGCCAATCTTTCAGACGTCCGAACATAAACTCGATCGGTGCCCGGCAGTGTATTGCGCTGGAATGTCACCAGAGGCGCGTTTGTACCGGCGCTTGTCATGCTTCAAGTACGTCTTGCGCGGCTTGCGGCCTGGGATTCAGGTGCGTATCCCCTTGTCTTTCATCGCGTCTCTGAACCAGTCGGCATCATAGCCCCGGTTGCCAGAAGCCAATCGACCTTAGGCAAGCTGCTGAGAAGCGCCAGCGCGGCAATGTTGTCGCTGGACCGCTGCCCGACAGGTGATGCATGCATCGCCGAGAAGGGTGACTGGCGTTGACGAACAGGTCGATCGGACATCCCTGGCTGTCGCAGATGGTGTGCACCTTGGCGTTCCTCGCGCCTTTGGTGCGGCCCACTCTCGTGCATCGCTTCACGATGCCCTGCCGGGCAGCGGATGTTCAAGCTTTGGCAATGCGCCGAAAAGAACTGGCGAAAACTGCGCAGCCATGCCCACCTCGTCGATGTCTTTGAGGACGTCGATTTCATCAACGGCATCAAACTATCAAACCAAAATCAGGCCGCCGCATCAGGGTCGTTCAAACACCAAATTTGAACGTAGTTCGCTTGGGGGGTGAGTTTGTGGCTGCACCCGGCCGAAATCCCCATTGCGCATTCCCATCCAATCCAGTGCGCGCGCGTGGCCATCTCACGCAAAGCTGCCCTGACAGAACCACCCCGGCGACATCGTCCCGCCATGGCCGTAAAACAACCACAGCCGCTGACCGTCCGTTGTATCCGTGACCCAGTAATCACGCACACCGCTGCGCCAGTTCGGATCATCCAGCCACCATTCCGGCGCGATCCGTTCTGGCCCCAAGGCCCGCAATCGGGTCAGATCCCGGCCGCGCCAGCGAAAGGTTTCCGGCAGTCGCGGCGTCGCTGCGGCATGCACCGGTTCGGGGTGCCACATCAGCAAGGGGCGCGGATTGGGCGGGGCGGGCCATGGCCCCTCATGTGGCTCGGACCACGCGGCCGCCATCACCTTATGAGACTTTTCCGGGATATGGCTCGAGGCCGGGTGCAAGCGCTGGATCGCATCCAGACCCACGCGCGCGCCCAGCCGTCCCACCAGATCATCCAGCGCATTCGCGTTGCCTTGCTGTGTGCGTGCGGCGACCCCCGCCTGCGCATGCCCCACCACATTCTCCTGATAGAGTGGCTCAACCTGCGTCGCGACCAGACGCAGCATATCGATGCCAAAACCTGCATCGATATCCGCGATCTTCATCTCCAGCAACGGACGCATGCGGTGCGGATCAAAGCTGGGCCGGGCCAGACCCACCTCAACCGCTTCGATGGCGTGATCGCTGCGATGGGCATGAAGCGCGATGCGGCGCGCGCCCTTTCCCTTATTCTCCAATGCCTTGCACAGGCGAGGCAGCAAACGGTCCACCCCTGCCATCACGTCTTCGGCCAGGCCGATCGGGTCCGGCAATGTCATCCGCACCGCAAAGTGATCCGGCGCCTTGGCGGGCGATACAGGTTCCGGCGCACTGCCCATCGCCTGATCCAGACGCAGCACCAGCCCCCGTCCAAACCGCCGCGCCAATGCTGCGCGGGGCTGGCCCAGCAAATCACCCACCCGGCGCAACCCCAACCGCGCCAACTGGGCCGCCACGTCAGGTTCAAGCCGCAAGGCCGCAATCGGCAAAGGGCTGAGCGCGCTATAGGTCTGGCCGGGTGTCGCAATGCGGACGACATCCGACGCCTGCGTGCGCAAGGCCGGGGCCGCCCCACCCTTGGTCCAGTGCCGTCTTTTTCCAGCACGCGAACGGGTGGCGCGCGCCTCCTGATCAATCGCATCGCCTGACCGGTTCGCCCCCGCCGCACGCCCCGCAAAACGGGCGAGGGCCCAGGCCGCCCCCCGCGTATCCGCCAGGCCCATCAGCACACTCAGCCCCAGATCGGTGCAATCCTCCTCGACCACCTGCATCAACGCCCGCTCACCGCCAAACAAATGCGCACAACCCGTCAGGTCCACGACAAGCGCATCGCCATCCTCGGGCGCGACCCATGGGCTGAACTTGCCCGCCCAACGCTGCAAACTCTCAAGAAATCGCTGCTCACCCACCGTGCTGCGCTGATGCGTCATCAACCCCGGACACATCGCATGGGCATCCCGCACCGGCTGACCCACATGCACGCCCTGCCCCTGCGCCACCCCGTTCAGGGACGACACCAACTGCATGTTCTGACGTTCTTCGATCACGGCCAGTGGCTGATCGGCGAGCATGGGCTGTCGCCGGATCAGACGTTCAGCCCCCAATCGCGGAAACCACAAGGACAGGATGCGGCGGTCGGACATATACAAATGTTCACACTTTGTTCCACTCTTGGATACGCCGAGTCGCCCCCTTGAGTCGAGCCGTCTTCAGTAATCAAAAAAATATGCAATTCAGGCCTTCAGGCCCCATAGCGCGCCAGAAAGGTTTCGACGGCTCCGTCCACGACCCGCTCGATGTCTGCCTCGGTCACAGAAGCGATCACGCCGAACATCAATCGCGGCCAGAGGTCTGCCTTGCACAACTCGCCAAACTGATCCGCCGCAAGGGTCAGGTCATCAATCACCAACTCGCCCCGGGCGATGGACCCCACGAAATACTCCGCCATCTCTGCCCGCATCCGCTCGGGGCCCGAGCGATAAAAGGCGCGGCCGATCTCGGGAAACCGATCCGATTCCGCGACACAGATGCGAAACACCTGCTGACCGAACTTCGACGTGATAAAGCGCAGGAAATGGCGACCGGCCTGCGACAATACCTGCCTTGGCGGCGCATTCATGTCGATATTGTCGATCGCCGCCTGACTTTGACGGGCACATTCCTGATTGGCCACTTCCATGAACAGCAAACGTTTGTCCGGGAAATAGCTGTACAGCGTCGCCTTGCTGACATTTGCCTGTCTGGCAATGTCATCTACACTCGCCCCCTCGAAGCCATCCGCCATGAAGACTTGGCGCGCGCCCTCAAGGACCTGGCCAAATTTGCGGCCCTTGCGGACAACGGGAGTGACATCATTCATGGGTATTCCTGCCTTGAGTGCCGCCAATATAAACCGTTTCGTTCAGTTTCGACAGAAAATTCGCGGAGACGGCTTGCATCTCCCCCGCAAGAGGCCATCATTACTTGGAATCATTCTAAACAAGCGGAGCGCGCCATGCGATTCACGTTTTACCGCAAACGTTTCAAAGATCTGACGGAGCAGGAGATTCTCGCGCTTGCAATCTCGTCGGAAGAGGACGACGCGCAAATCTATCGCGGATACGCGGAATCCCTGCGCGCGGATTACCCTGCCAGCGCCGCCGTGTTTGACGGCATGGCTGCCGAAGAAGACAGCCATCGCCAGCGCCTGATCGATCTGCACCAGGACCGCTTTGGCCCGACGATCCCCCTTATCCGACGTGAACACGTGTCAGGCTACTACGCCCGTCGCCCCGTCTGGTTGGTCGAAAACCTCAGCCTCGACCGCATCCGTTCAGAAGCCGAAGCGATGGAACGTGACGCAGAACGATTTTATCTTTCGGCCGCCGCGCGCACATCCGATGCAGCGACGCGAAAACTTCTGGGCGATCTGGCCGCCGCAGAGGCGGGACACGAAAAAACAGCCAATGCCCTGGAAAGCGAACACCTCGGCGACGGCCCCCGCGAGAGCGAGGATGAAAAAAGCAACCGCCAGTTTATCCTGACATGGGTCCAGCCGGGGCTGGCGGGGCTCATGGATGGGTCCGTCTCGACCCTCGCGCCGATTTTTGCGGTGGCCTTTGCCACCCAGGATACATGGACGACATTTCTGGTGGGCCTTGCCGCCTCCGTCGGGGCCGGCATTTCCATGGGCTTCACCGAAGCCGCTTCAGATGACGGCGAACTCTCCGGTCGCGGCTCCCCGGTCAAACGCGGGTTTGCGTCAGGTATCATGACAACCGTGGGCGGATTGGGCCACGCCCTCCCCTATCTGATCGCGGATTTCTGGACCGCCACGATCATCGCCTTCGCAGTGGTCTTCATCGAACTTTGGGCCATCGCATGGATCCAGAACAAATATATGAACACACCCTTTTGGCGGGCAACGCTGCAAGTGGTCGTGGGGGGCGCACTCGTCTTTGCGGCAGGGGTTTTGATCGGCAGCGGATAGACTTGCGCAATACACGGCGTTATGGCTGATTCATGCTTGCGATCCTTCTGAAAACACTGCCCTTCTTTGCGTTGATCGGTCTTGGCTACTGGGCAGGCCGAACGCGGTTCTTCACCCAGGAGGCGACGGCGTATCTGACAAAGTTCGTGTTTTACTTCGCCCTTTCGGCGATGATCTTTCGCTTTGCCGCAAATCTGGAATTGGCCGAAGTCTGGGACGGGCAACTGGTCCTCGCCTATCTTCTGGGCACGGTCTGCATATACGTCATCGCCTCGGTTGTCGGATACCTGCGTGGCCTCGACGTCCAAACCACGGCTGTCGAAGCCCAATGTGCCGTGATTGGAAACGCCGGTTTTCTGGGCCTGCCAATGCTGGTTACGCTTTTCGGGCCTGCTGCCATCGGCCCGGTTATGCTGGTGCTCGCCACCGACCTGATCGTGTTTTCCAGCCTCATCGTCATCCTGATCACGATCGGAAGAGACGGACGCATGTCGCTCGCGATCCTCAAAACGATCGCAACAGGATTGATCAGCAATCCCATGATCGTCGCGATGTCCCTCGGTCTTGCCTGGTCCGCCGCAGAACTGCCAATTCCCGCTCCGATGAACGAATTCCTAAGCCTGCTCGGCGGTGCCGCCACCCCCGGCGCCCTCTTTGCCATCGGCGCGTCCCTCGCGTCAAAATCGGCAGAGCGCATCGAGATCGCAGGCTGGCTTAGCTTTTGTAAACTGATCCTGCATCCCGCCGCCGTCGCACTATCGGTCATCTACGTATTCGAGGTCGACCCCTTTGGCGGCGCAATGATCATCGCATGCGCTGCCATGCCCGTCGCGGGCAACATATACATGCTGGCGCAACATTACGGCGTCGCACCGCAAAGGGTCTCGGCCGCGATTCTGGTCTCAACCGCCATAAGCATCCTGACCCTTACCGCCGTCATCGCCTGGGTCAGCTGATCCGCCTTCATCTTGCCAAATAAACTCCCGCCGGAGGCTCCAACGGCTTGCCGCAAAGCCAAAGGCCCGATAGCGATGCACCAACAGGAGGAAAACGCGATGGAAACACAATCCGAAAATGCCTGCTTCGGCGGCATCCAGGGCGTCTACACCCACAGTTCGGCCAGTTGCGCCTGCGACATGACGTTTGGCCTGTTTCTGCCCGCCGAGGCCAGGGACGGCCCGGTCCCGTTGCTCTGGTACCTGTCGGGGCTGACGTGCACGCACGAAAACGCGATGACGAAAGCGGGCGCGCAAGCCTGGGCCGCGGAACAGGGCATCGCGCTGGTGTTTCCCGATACCTCGCCCCGCGGCGACGACGTGGCTGACGATGAGGCCTATGACCTCGGCCAAGGTGCCGGCTTTTACCTCAACGCCACCCAAACGCCCTGGGCCGAACATTTCCGGATGTGGGACTACATCACCGATGAGTTACCAGAACTGCTCGGCAACGCCTTCGCCCTGGACATGCAGCGTCAGGCGATCACCGGCCACTCCATGGGTGGCCACGGCGCCCTGACCATAGCGATGAGCCTGCCCGGCCGATACCGCTCCGTCTCCGCCTTTTCGCCCATTACCAACCCGACAGCAGGCGATTGGGGCCGCAAGCAATTCACTGCGTATCTGGGAAAGGATGAAACCCTGTGGTCGCCTCACGATGCCACGTTGCTCATGGAAAAAAACGGCTTTGACGGGCCAATGCTGATCGACACCGGCACAAAGGATCAGTTTCTGGACCTGCTGAAGCCGGAAGCACTGGCGCAGGCGGCAACCGCGCGCCGTCAACAGATGACCTTCCGCATGCAGCCCGGTTATGACCACAGCTACTTCTTTGTTTCCACCTTTTTGGCGGATCATGTGAATTTCCACGCAGAGGCTCTTTGGGCGTGACCACGCTCTATATCGACGCAGATGCCTGTCCGGTCAAAGCCGAGGCGGAAAAAGTGGCAACGCGCCACAAGATCGAGATGAAAGTCGTCTCGAACGGTGGATTGCGCCCCTCACAAAACCCTTTGGTCGAGACTGTCATCGTGCCTGACGGTCCGGATGTGGCGGACATGTGGATTGCTGATCGCGCCGGGGTTGGCGATGTGGTCGTCACGGGCGATATCTCCTTGGCCGCGAAATGCGTGGAAGCGGGCGCGCGGGTTCTCAAGCACAATGGCGAGGCGCTGACCTCGGCCAATATCGGCAACGTATTGGCAACCCGCGATCTGATGACGGACCTGCGCGCCGCCGACCCGTTCCGGCAAGGCGGCGGCAAAGGCTTTACCAAAGCCGACAGATCGCGTTTTCTGGACGCATTGGAACGGGAACTGAGGGCCGCCAAATCATGACCATCAAAGCCGTCGTTTTTGATATCGGAAACGTGCTGATCGAATGGCAGCCCGAACGCTTTTATGACAGCGTGATCGGGCCAGAGCGCAGACGCGCCATGTTCGACGCTGTCGATCTGCACGCGATGAACGATCTGGTGGACCTGGGCCATCACTTTACCGACACGATTTATGCCACGGCTGAGGAATACCCGGACTGGCGCGCCGAAATCCGCATGTGGCATGACCGCTGGATCGAAATGGCAAGCCCCGCGATCGACCATTCCGTGCGCCTCATGGCGGCGCTTCAGGCCAAGGGGGTGCCTGTATTTTCCCTCACCAACTTCGGCATCCAAAGCTATGATCACGCCGCGACGCATTATGGGTTTCTGCACCAGTTCGACCGCGACTTCATCTCGGGCCACATGAAGACGATCAAACCGGACCCGACCATTTACCAAATGGTCGAAGACGCAACCGGTCTGGCCGGCGGTGACCTGATCTTTACCGATGACCGCGCAGACAATATTGCTGCGGCCCGTGCGCGCGGTTGGCATGTGCATCACTTCGATGGACCGCAAGGCTGGGCAGATCGCCTTGTGTCCGAAGGGTTTCTCACACAAACCGAAGCCGCATGAACGTCCCCTTGATTCCTTTTGATCAAGCCGCAGTGCTGTTCGATCGCACCAGCTTAAGCAAAACTACCCGTGCCGCGGACGACATCACCGTGTTCAAAAACGGAGCCTGCGCGCATCTGGAACTGATGCGCATCCGCTCCATCCCGGATCGCTGGCGCAGAAAATGACGTGGGTTCTGTTCCTTCTCCTTGGGCTGTTGGCCGTGCCCTTCACCATCGAACTGACGCGCAGCAAGGTGACCGACGCGGATCGAAATACGGCACCGGGGCAATTTGCCTTGCTGTCTCAAGGCACCACTCATTACCAATGGTATGGGCCAGAAAAAGGCCCTGTGGCGATCTGCATTCACGGGCTGAGCACTCCGTCCTTTGTCTGGCGTGGGGTGGCGCAGGGCCTCGTCCTTGCAGGATTTCGGGTGCTGACCTATGACCACTACGGACGCGGGTATTCCGATCGGCCCAAGGGCAGACAGGACGCCGCGTTTTTCCTCACGCAACTGGACGATCTGATGCGCCATGAAAAGGTTGATGGACCCGTGACCGTTTTGGGATACTCAATGGGCGGCGCGATTGCAGCGCACTTCACAGCCGCCAATCCCGGCGCCGTCAAGCAACTCATCCTGCTGGCACCCGCAGGTATGCAGCATATCGTCGGAAAGGCCGCAGCCTTCGCCCGAGACACACCCATACTCGGAGACTGGCTGTTCCTGATGACCTATCCACGTCTCTTGAGAAAAGGGATCACGGCGGAAGCAGGCCTGAAGAGCAGCGTCGAAAACATAACCGACCTGCAACTGGCAGAGACTCACAAACGCGGATTTTTTCCGGCAATCCTGTCGAGCCTGCGCGGCGTGCTGCGCGACCCGGCACAGGCCCAGCATCGCGACATTGCGGCCTCCGGCGTTCCGGTTCTTGCAATTTGGGGCCGGGAGGATGATGTCATACCGCTGGCCGCCCGCGATATTCTGGCCGAATGGAACCCAAACGCCGTCCAATCCGTCATCGACGAGGCGGGCCACGGCCTGACCTATACGCATAGCGACGACGTCCTGGAGGCGATCCGTGCAACACGCAGGTGATGTCGCGAAAGAAGAAGTACCGGGAGTTTTAGCGTCCCCGAAGTCCATGACAACAACAATGAAACCCGATCTCATATCTCTTTTCTCCGGATCATTCCCGAGATACGACAGATCACCATGACGGACCTGATTTCAGAATATCAAGCGCTGGTGGATGCCGGAACGCTGACGGCGGATGACGCACAGCTTGCAGCGTTGCCCGAGCTTGAGCGCATTCGCGCACGCCTCGCCGAGCCGATAAAAAAGGGCCTGTTTCGCAAAGCCCCAGAGCCACCCAAAGGCCTGTATCTGTGGGGGGGTGTCGGACGCGGGAAGTCGATGTTGATGGATTTCTTTGTCAGTCACCTCTCCGTCCCTGCCCGACGCGTGCATTTCCATGCTTTCATGCAGGAAATCCACGCCGCCATGCACGAGGCGCGCAAACGCGGCGTGGATGATGCCATCGCTCCGGTTGCCGCCGATGTCGCGGCCTCGGTCCGTTTGCTGGCCTTCGACGAGATGCAGATCAGTGACATAACCGATGCCATGATCGTGGGCCGCCTCTTCGAGGCGTTGTTCGCGGCTGGCGTGGTCGTCGTCACGACCTCGAACCGGGTGCCTGATGACCTGTATAAAGACGGACTGAACCGCCAGCTTTTTGTGCCCTTCATCGAGCTCCTCAAGGAGCGGATGGTGGTCAGGGAACTGGCCTCCCCCACCGACTACCGCCAGGATCGATTGTCCGGCAGTCCCACCTATTTCACCCCGGTCAACGCGGAAGCGCGCGCGCAGATGGATGCCCTGTGGAACGATTTCACCGGCGGGAGCGCCGCGCCGCTTGACCTGACGGTGAATGGCCGCGCCGTGACCCTGCCCCGTTTTCGCAGTGGCGTTGGCCGGGCAAGTTTCTACGATCTTTGCGCCAAACCCCTCGGCCCCGCCGATTTTCTGGCCATCGCGGATGCCTGCAATGTGCTGATGATCGATGAGATCCCGACGCTGTCGCGCAGCAATTTCAACGAGGCCAAGCGTTTCGTCACCCTCATCGACGCCCTCTATGAAGCCCGGGTGCGCCTGATCTGCTCTGCTGCGGCCAAACCCGAAATGCTGTATCTTGAGGGTGAGGGTACTTTTGAGTTCGAGCGCACCGCATCGCGACTGCGCGAAATGCAAAGCGACGAGTGGGTGGCCTGAATGCGATTGTATTGATTACAGCCCGGCTTTTGAACCGACGCACGATGTATCACCTAGAATTTTGAAATCGTTTCTAAAATTTTAACATACGGCACCCGAAAGTGCCGTATGTGACGCGTATGCGGGCCCGGTCAGCCAGCGGCTTTCATCTCGGGCATAGATACGACGTCCTGCGCCATTTCCGACCATTTCAGATCACCGCTGTAACGCCAGGCCATCTGGCCATTTTCATCCAGCGCAAACAGATGCAGCCAGCGATTGTCGAACAGCGCGCGCACGCCGTCATGCCGCCGCAGGATATCTGTCATCGCTTCGCGCGGCGCTTCGATGCAAACGGACAACCTCAGCGGGTCGTGCGCGTAGCTTTCGCCTTCGTGCACGGACTGCCAGGGCAATCCCGCGCGCAGCATGCCGCCATTGCCTTCCACCACGCCAATCCCGCCGGTGACGTTGTGCAAGAGCTTGTTGCCCGACCCAAACGTGTCCGGTGCCACGGTCGAGCCGTAATATTGCAAGCTGATCCAACTGGCGACGACGACAGGCGCGGTCATGATCAGTTCCAACACGCCAAAGTCCTTGTCATTCTTCCAGTCGTAATCGTGCAGGAACGCCCGCCCTGCCAGAGACTTGCCCGCCGTCCGATGGCGTGGGGCGGCGATGAAGGCCTTGCAACCGGCCAATGCCCATTCTGGCCGGGTTTCGGCCCAGTCATGGCTGCGCAGGTTGATGTCGGTTTCACTCTGTGCACGCGGCAGGCGCAAGGCACGCTCGGACCGTGTCACCATACCCGCCGCCGCGAACCACTCCTTGGCCTGCTTAATGTCAGCCTGATGCGCGTCAGATGGATGATCGGCAGCAAACAGCGTGATCGCATCGGTTGTCGTGTCGTGAAGTGCCGCCAGAAACAGTGTATCGGCGGGGATATCGATGCCACGTTCGGCCAGCCCGGTCCGCACCTCGGCAGCACTCAGCAACCCGGCGAGGAGCCGGGCGTTCACGTCGCCCGCGTACCCACCACAGGCCCCGCAGTGCAGACCACTGGCAAAGGGATTGTTCACCACATTGGCCCCGTGCCCGGCCAGCACCACCAGACGCGCAAAGTTCGTGGTCAGCGACATGGCGCGCAGGATCGTCTCTGCCGCGTCAATCTGTGCCGCAAGCGGCAAAGGCGGATCAAGGCGCGGTACAGGCCCGTCGCCTGCCGCGTCCGGCGCGATGTGCAACGCGTCCTTGACCAGTTTGCCTGCATAGACCGGGCCCATCGCCTCGACGAAGGCAAAAGAAGAGACAGCAGCCAGTTTGAACCGGCCCCAGGCACGGCCCGCGCGCGCTTTGAAACGCGCGGTCTGCTCTGCATTCACATTCTCCCCTTCCGAGGTCGATGTGACACCGGGGTTCAAAAGCACCGGCAAGCGTAATTCATCCACATCCGAAGCAAAACTCTTGTGGGACGCTGTCAAACCGAAGAACCCCGCAAAACCCAGGGTCTGAATATCCGGGTCCACGGCTTCAAGCGCACGGCGGAACACTTCTGACCGCACATCGATGCAAAACGCTGCCTGAAGGGCGGGTCTGTCCAGTACCCGCTGTGATGCAGGGGCAGCGAAGGTCGCCGCAAGATCGCGCTGCACTGCGCGTTCCCAAGCCTCTTGCAGAACCGCGTTTATCGTCATGTTCTGATCCGGCGACACGGGACGCGCGTGGGCCGCTTTGACCTTATGCCATTTGTCGCCGATCCGGTCCTTATAGTGGGTGAAGAGCGCTTCTTCCCACAAAAGCCGGATCGTCAGGACGTCAATAATTGTCTGATCCGTGCCCTTTGCCAGTTCTGCCTGCCACAGATGATAGCGCGCGACCTGCGCCCACCCGCCATGCGAGAAAAGCAGCTGGTGCAGATAAGTTTCCAGCATATCGCCTGTCAGCCCCAGCCGTTTGGCGGCGCGCACCCGTGCGTCCTCGGCCGTATCGGGTGTTTCACTGACAAATTGCGCAAACCCTGTTAGTCCGGCAATCTCGGGCGTCAAATCATGAGTCGCGTTTTGCCGCCACGCGTCATACGCACCCCGCCTGCGCGGTGCCGCCCAAAGTGCCTGACCCTGATCAAAGTATCCTGCCGCCCAATGACCGAACCGATCCGCAAGAATTCCCGGCCAGTCGACACCGGATACCTTTTCCGCAAGATCGGCGATTGTTGGGAGCGGGACGGGCGTCGTCATCGCGGTCGCCGCGCCGCGTTTGATCTCGTCCAGATCGAGCGCATCCGCCGCATCCACCGTTTCCAGCGCGGCCAGGATATCTGCGTCCGTGATCGTGCCATCAGCGATCAACGCTTGGTAATGCGGGCGCGGCATAGTCACCGGCACACCGCCAACCCGGCCCAACCGCGCGCCGACCTGGGCCAATGTCTCTGCGCTCTGTCCCAGATACGGGTTCACCGCAACGGATGAGGCCAGTGGCCAGACCGGTGGTATCGCGCGCGCAGCGGTATCGCTGGCTTGGTTGATAAGATCGTTTGAAAGCTCAAATGTCATGGTCATCGGTCAAATCCTTTCCCGGGATCAGGAGGTGTGCTTGGTCGACCAGCCGCCAAGCAGCTTGTCAAAAACGGCGTTGGCATAAAGCCCGTTGGACAGATGCACGCGCATTCCGGCCGCCGCAGGGTGATAGGCCCAGAGCGGGAACATCGCCTGCGCGACGGCCACCAGGCCGAAGCTGAACAGCGCCAGAATGATCAGCGCCCATTCCAGTGGGCCAGGCGCCGGAGTTGCAGGCAAGGTGCCCGCCATAAGCCACTCGATCCCGGTCTGCAGGGCGAAATATCCCACCGCTGCCGCGACCGAATAGGCAGCGGTGCGCTGCGTCAGGACACGCGGTGCGGCGTCGGCCAGTCCTTGCGCCAGCAGGTAGGCCACGCCAAAGATCAGGATCGCGCCCAGTGCGATCGCTTGCGGCGACTTGCCGGTGAGGCCAAAGACAAAGCCGACAACCCCGTAGATCACCAGCGCAATCAGAAACGCACGGCCCACGGCAATCCCGTTTGGGATCGCGACCGGACCGGGCCGCCGGATCGACGCCACCCCTTCGACCGCGCCTCCTGAGGCGAGGAACGCATGCGCCTTGTAAAGCGAATGGGCCACGATATGCAGCAGTGCCAGCGGAAAGAGCGCCAGACCACATTGCAGGATCATGAATCCCATCTGTGCCACTGTTGACCACGCCAGCGATGTCTTGACCGCCGATTGCGTCAACATCACCAGACCGCCGAACAGCGCTGTAAACCCGCCGATCATCACCAGCACCGCCAGCACCGCAGGCGACAGCAGCATCACGTCGGCAAAGCGGATCAACAGGAATCCACCTGCATTTATGACGCCCGCATGCAACAAAGCGGAAACCGGCGTTGGCGTCTCCATCACTTCGGTCAGCCAACCATGCATCGGAAATTGTGCGGATTTCAGGATGGCCGCGACGGCGAAGGTGGCCGCAATCCACGTCGCGTATTCGCGGCCCAGCCCCGTCCGTGCAGCGTCAAGGATCGTAATCAGATCGCCCGTTCCATAACTCTGGAAAATCAGGACCATCGCAGCCAGCATTGCGACATCACCCAACCGAGCGGTCACCCACTTCTTGCGCGCCGCACGTTGCGCGGCAACACGTTCGGGGTAGAACAGGAGCAATTTTTGCAACGAAAGGCTTGTCGCGATCCAGGCCATGGCCAGTTGAAAGATATTGCCCGCGACGACCACCAGCATCACGGCCGCCAACGTGAGGCACAGCCAGCCCGTGAACGCCCCCTGCCGCGCTTCGCCGTCCATGTAAGTCGCCGCAAAGCGCACCACGACCCACCCCACGAAAGAGACCACCAGCAGCATCACCGCACTGACCGCATCCAACCTGACCGCGAGGCCGAGACCATTCGCACCGATCAGCGGACTGGAAGCCGGGCCTGTCAGGATCAGCATGACGGCGGACACCAGTGCGATGCCTAACGCAAGGAGCGCGCCGACCTCTGCGCGCCGCAACGTGGCGGCCGGGCGCATCTGAGGTCCGCGGAAGGCAATGAACGCCAGTGCAATAAAGGCAATCGGGGCAAGCAGGGGCAAGTATGCAACGAACAAGGCGAGGTTTCCTTCTGACAAGACTACGGCGTCCGTGCCAGATAACAGTCCCGGATCAGACAATAAAATTCATTGTTTGCGAGATTTCGTTCTGTTAAATATATGGATATGGTCGAGTTCAATTATCACCACCTGCGATATTTCTGGGCTGTGGCCCATGACGGCAACCTCACCCGGACCGCAGAGCGCCTCAATCTATCGCAGTCTGCCGTCTCGGTTCAGATCAAACAGCTTGAGGCCCATCTGGGCCACGCTCTGTTCGAACGGCGCGGGCGGCAATTGATCCTGACGGAGGCCGGGCGCATTGCGCTGGATCATGCTGATGCGATTTTTTCTGCCGGCAGGGAATTGATCAGCACGTTGCAGGAAAAAGGCCGGAGCCGCGAAGCCATCCGCATCGGCGCATTGGCAACCCTTTCGCGCAACTTTCATATGGAATTTCTGCGCCCCATCCTCGGGCGGCAAGATGTGGAGATCATTCTGCGCTCAGGCACCAGCGCTGATTTGCTGACCGCGCTTGAAGCGCTGAACCTCGATGTCGTTTTGATCAACCGCCCACCATTGCGGGACGCTGTGACGCCTTTTGTTTCACATCGCTTGTCGGAACAGCCGGTCAGCCTCGTAGGCACTCCGGATCTGCTGCGTGACACGTCGGATTTGAACGCACTGCTGGCGACCCAACCCATCATCCTGCCCACTGCCGACACAGGTGTGCGCATCGGCTTCGACGCCCTGACCGAGCGGCTTGGCATCCGCCCGCAGATCGCCGCAGAGGTCGAAGACATGGCCATGATGCGCCTTCTGGCGCGCGAAGGCATAGGGCTCGCGGTGTTACCGCCCATCGTCGTTCAGGACGAGCTCAGCACCGGCAAGTTGATCGAAGCAGACCGTTTGCCCGGAATCGGAGAGACGTTCTTTGCCGTCACACTGACGCGCCGCTTTCCCAATCCGATCCTGTCGCAATTGCTCGAAGACCGGGTGCTCTAGCGATCCTCAGGGCAGACATCATAGGTGCGCGTCGGCAATGCATGCGGCGCAGATGCGGTGCGATGCAGGCCGGTCAAAAGACCGTCCTCTAGCCGTTTTCCCTCAGAATCGCGCCTGCCAGATAGAGTGAGCCGCAGATCAGGACCCGCGCGTGCGGATCCCGTGTCAGGATCGCGTCAAGGGCTTCGGCCACTGTCGCCGCTTCGCTTGCGTCCAGTCCGACATCATGGGCGGCTTTGGCGGTGTCGGCCCCGCTGAGCGTATTGGCCTCACCGGGAATGGAAACGCCTGACAGGCTGGTCACTTCCGTCGCCAAAGGCGCGAGGTAGCCCCTGACATCCTTTGTGTTCAGCATGCCGCAAATCATATGTGTCGGGCGGGTCGGCATGCTGCGCAAAACCGATGCGAGGGCTGCACCCGCTGCGGGATTATGCCCCCCGTCCAGCCACAACTCCGCCCCCGACCGGGCCGCGCGCTCTGGCAACGGGCCGCTGCGCAACCGCTGCATCCGCGCAGGCCAGACCGCATCGGTGACCGCAGCACTGCATGCGTCCTCGTCACAGACGAGATAGCGCAACGCCGCAAGTGCCATGCCCGCATTCTGGATCTGATGATCACCGGACAGCACCGGGCGCGGCAAATCCAGCAGGCCGACCTCGTCCTGATAAACCATACCGTCACGTTCCGGGCTTGCGTGCCACTGTTGGCCATAAGCCAGCAACGGCGCACCCAATCTCGCGGCGCGCGCTTCGATGACGTCCAGTCCGGCATCCTCCTGCGGACCAACGATACAGGTCACGCCACGTTTGATGATGCCCGCCTTTTCGCCGGCGATGGCCGCGATGCTGTTGCCCAGAAAGGCTTCGTGATCCATCGAGACCGGTGTGATGATGGTGAGCGCAGGTGTATCGATCACGTTGGTCGCATCCAGCCGACCGCCCAGGCCGACCTCCAGCAAGGTGTAATCGGCGGGAGTCCGGGCAAAGGCCAGCAAAGCGGCGCAAGTCGTGATCTCGAAATAGGTGATGTCGCCGCCGCCATTTGCGGCATAGCATTCGTCCAGATAGGCCGTCAGATCCGGCTCCGAAATCAACGCGCCGGCCAGTCGGATACGCTCATGAAACCGCGCCAGATGTGGCGATGTATAAGCGTGCACCTTATGACCCGCCGCCTCGAGCCCGGCGCGGATCATGGCCTGGGTCGAGCCTTTGCCATTGGTGCCGGCAATATGGATGACCGGCGGAAGTTCGTTTTGCGGATTACCCAGCGCGTCCAGCAAACGCCACACCCGATCCAGAGTAAGATCGATCACCTTTGGATGCAGCGCCATCATGCGTGCAAGGATGGCGTCGGAAGGGACTGCCGTCATGCCTTGGACGCGTCCGATCCGTCCGGTGCTTCGGCCTCAGCCGGTTTTTCGGACACACCCGAAGGTTCCGGTGCAGGCAATTCACCTGCGACGGGTGGCGGCATGCCCAGCAACATGCGGGTGATTCCGATCAATTCATCGCGCATCTTGGTCCGGTTGGTCACGCGGTCGAGCATGCCGTGATCGAGCAGGTATTCAGCCCGCTGAAACCCTTCGGGCAGTTTTTCGCGGATGGTCTGTTCGATCACACGCGGACCGGCGAAACAGATCAGCGCGTTGGGTTCCGCGATATGGACATCGCCCAGCATGGCGTAGGATGCTGTGACGCCACCCGTGGTGGGATGGGTCAGAACCACGATATAAGGCAGGCCCGCTTCCTTGAGCATCTCAACCGCAACGGTCGTGCGCGGCATCTGCATCAGGCTCAGGATACCTTCCTGCATGCGTGCGCCACCTGCTGCGGAAAACAGGATCAGGGGGCGTCTGAGCTTCACCGCTTCCTGAGCGGCGGCGATGATCGCATTGCCGACATACATCCCCATCGAGCCGGCCATGAAGCTGAAGTCCTGCGCCGCCGCAACGATCGGTGTACGGCCGATTTCCCCTGTCGCGACAAGCATCGCTTCCTCTTCGCCGGTTGCTTTCTGCGCGGCCTTCATCCGGTCGGGATATTTCTTTTGGTCCCTGAAGTTCAGCGGATCCATGACAGGTGCGGGTACTGCGACCTCGGAGAATATACCACCATCAAAGAGCGCCAAAAACCGATCCCGTGGCGTGATAGCCATGTGGTGATCGCAATTGCTGCAAACGTTGAGGTTTTCGCTCAGCTCGCGATGGAACAGCATGGTGCCGCATTCTTCGCATTTGGTCCACAGATTGTCCGGTGTTTCGCGGCGCGAAAAGATCGAGTTGATCCGTGGGCGGACGTAGTTGGTGATCCAGTTCATGGGGTCTTCCTGATGGGATGTCCTGTCGTCAGATAATCCGGTGGCTGCCTAAATGCAATCAGACGCGCAGCGCGAGCCGTGCGGCCAACCAACCGACCACCATCAGCGCGAAGTCCACGGGCAACCACATGGCCATCTGCGCTTCGTCCGCGATGCCAAAGGGCAGCACGAAGAGCGCAAGGCCCGACATTTCATCGGGGACGCTGATAAAGACCATCGCGGAGACGTTATTGAAAAAATGCAATGCAATGGCCGGCCCGAGCGTGCCTGTGCGGGCGGTCAAGTCCGCCATGAGCACCCCGAATACTGTCGCCCACAGTGCGATCATGCCCGCATTGCTGCCCGCACTTTCCGGCAGATAGTGCCCCAAGCCGAACAAGATCGCAGGCATCGCGAGCCAGATGAGCGGGGACCTGAACCTGGCGGCCAATTGTTGCTGTATGTAGCCGCGAAAAAACACCTCTTCCGCGCCGCTTTGAACAAGTACCGCAATCAGCGCAAATGGCAGCAGCAGCAGCCACCGCCCCGTGCTCATGTTGTGTACAAGAGGATCGCCAAATCCGTAAGGCGGCAAGAGCCACAGCGCGACCGACAAAACCAGCATCGCCACTGCAACGACAGTGAACTGACGAAAGGCGAGCCCGAACGGCCCAATCAGCGTCAAGGCCCCGCGTTTGTGCAAAATCACGCACACGATGCCCGAGGCCACGCCCAGCAGCCCAAGTTGCAGCAAGACCAGAAACATCCCCGCAGCCGTCTGCCCGGTTCCGCCATCACGTGTGATCTGACCGGTTATTTCTGGGCCGAGCAACCCGAACAAGGTGCCGAATATGATTTGGCTGAGTACCAGGAAGATGCCGGCCACCAGAACAATACCCAGCCCCAGACGCCAGAGCTGAGGCGCGCCCCGCGCCGGAGCCACGAAGCTGTCATGCGGCCCGTAATTCAAAGAAAACACCTTCATTCGTCCAAAGGCGGCAGCGGCGGCCCCTCTTCTTGCGGGATCTGCACATTGGCCTGCCGCAACAGTTCGGCGGCACCTGTCAGGTTTCGGCTAACAGATTGCAACAAGCTGAGCAGAACGCCGGCGTCGTTTTTCATGACCGAGCGGAATTCTTCGGCGCCAATCCGCAGAAACGTCACGTCGGTCGTCGCCGTGAGGTCAAGCTGTCGTGGCGCTTCCACGATAATCGCCAGATCGCCAATCAATCGACCCGGTTCAATCGTCGATACCGGGCGTTCGTCGCCTGCGTCCGTGACATAGCTCAACACGGCACTTCCCGAAATACACAGGTAAACGGCGTCCGCTCTTTCGCCCATCGAGAAAATGCGTTGTCCGGCCTTGGCATCATACCATTGCGCCGCAAAGGCGAGCAGACGCTGGTTGCGGCCATCAAGGCCGGCAAAGAGTTCGGCACGCGAGATCACGCGAAGTTTCCGGTTCAGATCGCCCCCCTCCTCTTCGTCCTCGTTGATCTGAACGCCGTCGATGTGACCATCCTTGATTTCCACGAACAGATCGTAGGCATCGGGGTTTTCAAACGCTTCTTCCAGAAAGATCAGCGTGGCCTCCGGCAGCAGCTTGCGCAGGGCAAAGCGGGTCTTTTGACGTTGTTTTGCGCCGTGGCTGGCCAATGCACGGTCAAGGACCAGCACATCGGGCCGTTTGATACCCGCACGCGAGAACGCCGCGCGCTCATGGAAGATCGAAGGAAGGTTGGTCCCACCGAGGCCCGTGCGCACATCAAAGATCGTCTCGGCCACCTGCCTGCGCAATTCACCCTGCCCGGTCATCACGTCGGCAACCATATCTTCGATCAGTTCGGCCTTGACGCCCGCAACCATCGAGACCCGCCCATAAAGCGCATTTTCCAGAACCGTCAGACGGGGCAAATAGTTCGCGGGGTCGATCGGTACAAACAAACTGTTCGTCTGTTCCCGCAGGGCAGCCCCGCGATTTTTCCGGATCTGCACGATTTCCTTCTTGAAACTGTCCGGAAACGCAGGGCCAAACTGTTCGGCAGTAAAGGCAAAAGGCACCGTCAACAGCAGTGCGAATTCATCATCCGTCAAGGCGACATCACCTTTTTCGCGGCGGCGCTGTGCGATATCGACCAGACGTTCATACATGTCTTCGTCTATGTTGAGCGACGTGAACAATGGGTGGCTGGTGCCGTCCATCCCAAAGGTCTGGTGCAGCGTTTCGATCAGCGTCTGCGAAATCGCAATACCCTGTTCGGTCAGCCCGTTGTCAAAGACCAATTGGATAAACCGCCCATCCGATGCCAGCCCCTGCTGGCTGATGTCGCGGAGCGGTGCCGCAAACAAAAGGTTCCCCCCCAACGGCATGGCCGGGTTGAATTCTTCCGGATCAAACCGGTACACCGCATCGATCAGACCGGTTTCGCGCAAACGCGCTTCGACCATCGGACGAAGCTTGACGATCGCCTCTGCGAGATCGGCGTGCTTATCAAGATCGATCCGGCTGTTGAGCATCCGACGAAACATGAACTCGTCGATGCCCATGGCTTCGACCAATTCAAACCACCATTTTCGGATACCGTCGACAGACTCCAGTCCGGCGAGCGCCGGATCGACCCAATCGCTATCCAGGCGATCCGCGCTGTTGCCTGAACGATTGGCTTCGATGCTGAAGCGGTCCGGTTTTGCGGCATCATCCAACATGGTTTTTGGGCTGGTCATCAACGGCATCAGAAGATTGCTGCCCAAGGTGCCGTCGAACAAATAGGGGCGCGAGTGTGCGTAGCCGATACGCGCCGCGACCACGGCCTGATGCAGCTCCGACAGGTCATAGCCCGCCATCGTGATCTTCCCACGGGTCGGAAGCGCCTCGCGCGCCAGCAATTCGGCCAACGCGGTCCGTTCCGTCTGATTTTTGACCTGAAGGGCGACGCGAGCGCCCTGGGGTATGGTGAGGTCGATCCGATCGAGAACCGGATTGCCGTCTGCATTGCGCAGGGTCACATTGTCGAACACGATATCCCCAAGCAGACGGGGTATCGTTTCCGGCTCACCCTCGAACAATTTTTCGTCGATCATGCCGGTCGGTCCAAACCGTTCTGTCACGACCTCCCAGCGCAAGGACATGTCCTGGGTCTGATTGTAGTACATCAGCAGTTCTTTCCACGGACTCGACAGATCGCGATATGCCCCCAGAGCCGCGACCAGAGCCCCCACAGTGATATCGCCGCGGATCGCCAGATACCCCCCGACCGAGTAGAAAAAGAACGGCGTCAACTGGGTAATGAAGTTGTTCAGAAACTTCATGAAGAACTTTTGCTGAAAGATCTTGAACCGAATTTCAAAGAGCAGACTGAGGCGTTCGGTGAATTGGGCGAGGCGATATCGCAGACCACCATTTGTGCGCAAATCCGAAATCCCCGCCACGCTCTCACCAATCTCGGAAGAGAACGCCCTGACTTCCTTGATCCGTTCCTTGTTCAGCAGGTTGATCCGGCGTTGCAGCAAGGGAATCAGCCACGCCTGAAGCGGAATCAGTGCGACACCGGCCAGCCCGAACCAGAACGACTGCAGAAACAGAAACGTGACGATGATCAGCATCTGACCGATCTGGAAGACAGGTTGAGCGATCATATCGCCCATCAACCCACCCATCGGTTCGGCCTCCGAGGTAACCATGCTGACGAGTTCGCCCTGACTGGTCGATCGGAAATAGTTCTTTGGAAACCGCAACATTCGCGAGATCAGTTGATACCGGAACCGACGCAGCAGCCGCTCGGCGGTCACCCCTTTCATCGTGTTCAGCCGCATCTTGAGCAGGCCATGCACAAACACAGCCGCCAGATACCCGAAACACAGCGCCAGCAAAAACTGGATCTGCGTCAACTGGATGCCAAGCACTGTCGTGAAATCAGACGTCGCTCCGATCGCATCGTTGATGATGCGCTTGGGCAATTCCAGGGTCACCCACAGGAACGGGAAGGTCACAAGCGTCAAGGCCAGCAGCATCAACTGTTCGCGTCGTGAGTGCTTCCAGATAAAAGCGAAAATTGTGGAGTCCATGGTCTGTCCCGATCGGCAGGGTCGACAGTAAACGGTTGCTTCATCAACTCTGCCTGTGCCGTTCGGTCAACGTAGTCGGCGCCAAGTTCCATTACAACCGCGTGTGCGCTGTGCTGGTGCTTGCAGGTCGCCGGGTCAATGGGTATTCCCCTGTGCAACGCTTTCAGGGAGGCCGCAATGCTCAAAGGCAAATTCGACAAATCCAAACTGCCCAGCCGTCACGTCACCGAAGGGCCCGCGCGCGCGCCACACCGGTCTTACTATTACGCGATGGGTATGACCGAAGACGAGATTCATCAGCCGCTGGTTGGCGTGGCCACCTGCTGGAACGAAGCAGCCCCGTGCAACATCGCACTGAACCGTCAGGCACAATCCGTGAAAGTCGGCGTCAAAGCCGCGTCCGGAACGCCCCGCGAATTCACCACCATCACCGTAACGGATGGCATCGCCATGGGGCACGAGGGCATGCGGTCTTCGCTGGCCAGCCGCGAAGCGATTGCCGACACCGTCGAGTTGACCATGCGGGGCCACTGCTATGACGCGATCGTCGGTCTGGCCGGCTGTGACAAGTCGCTGCCCGGTATGATGATGGCCATGATCCGCCTGAACGTTCCGTCCGTGTTTTTGTATGGCGGATCGATCCTGCCCGGTCGCGTCGCCGAAGGGGCCGCGGTGCCTGCCGAATACCTCGACCGCGATTTGACCGTGCAAGACATGTTCGAAGCAGTTGGACACCAGCAAAACGGCACCATGACCGAGGCTGAACTGGATATCCTTGAGCGCGTCGCCTGCCCCTCGGCCGGGGCTTGCGGTGGCCAGTTTACCGCCAACACCATGGCTTGCGTGTCCGAGGCCATCGGCCTTGCGCTTCCCAATTCGTCGGGTGCGCCGGCGCCTTACGAGTCGCGCGATGAGTACGCCAAGGCGTCGGGTGCCGCGGTCATGAACCTGATCGAGAAAAACATCCGCGCCCGCGATATCTGTACCCGTCAGGCGTTTGAAAACGCGGCCCGCGTTGTGGCCTGCACAGGCGGATCGACCAATGCAGGTCTGCACCTGCCCGCCATGGCCCACGAGGCCGGCATCGACTTTTTCCTCGATGACGTGTGCGAAATTTTCCGCGACACACCCTACTTCGTCGACCTCAAGCCCGGCGGCCAATATGTGGCCAAGGACATGTACGAGGTCGGTGGCGTCTATGTGGTCATGAAAGAACTGCGCAAGGCAGGTCTGCTGCACGAAGACTGCCTGACAGCCACGGGCTATTCGCTGGGCGAGGAACTGGACAAGATTACGCTGGAAGCAGATGGCAAGGTCATCTACCCGATCGAAACACCGATCACAAAGACGGGTGGCGTTGTGGGCCTCAAGGGCAACGTGGCCCCCGAAGGTGCGATTGTGAAAGTCGCGGGTATGGAAGCCCAGCACCAGATTTTTACCGGCCCGGCCCGAATCTTTGAGTGCGAGCAGGACGCCTTTGAAGCCGTGCAAAACCGGACCTACGAAGAAGGCGACGTGTTCGTCATTCGCAACGAAGGACCGTCCGGCGGCCCCGGCATGCGTGAGATGCTTGCGACCACGGCCGCACTGTCCGGTCAGGGCATGGGCAAAAAGGTGGCGCTGATTACCGATGGCCGATTCTCTGGTGCGACCCGCGGTTTCTGCGTCGGCCATGTCGGGCCCGAAGCCGCACATGGCGGCCCTATCGCCCTGCTGGAAGACGGCGACGTCATCACCCTCAACGCGATCGAAGGGACAATCAACGTTGCCTTGACCGACGAAGAGTTGGCGGAGCGCAAAGCGAACTGGAAAGGTCCGCGCGAGACGCTTTATGGCGCGGGCGCGTTGTGGAAATATGCTCAGTTGGTGGGATCCACGTATATGGGCGCCGTGACACATCCGGGTGCCAAGGCCGAGCGTCACGCGTACATGGACCTTTAGAACGGCACTTTTTGACGCGACGTGACAGCACTTGATGCGGGGTTAGTTTGAAGACCTCAAACAGCCCCGCAAGACACCGAGACACATTTTCCGGCAACACGGTGGCCGAGCAAAACCCGGCGGAGTGGTTGCGCAGGCCTCGGTGACCTGAAAAGTTTGCTACAGGACAATTCTGCAACGCCTGCCGCACATCCAGGCGATGCGTTCTCTTTCGCCGGTTTATTTTGGCGAAACCTTTGCATTAGGCAGCACACCCATTAATTCTTGTTTGATTGCATAGTTTTGTGATTCAGTTTCGTTCAAACAACGGGCGGGAGG
>NZ_JAIMIA010000035.1 GCF_019966495.1 Tateyamaria pelophila
TCAGACAGAGCCGCCCGGTTCTCTGCGGTCGCCAGTCCCTCGGTCTCGAACCGGCCCATCTGCGACGTGGATGCGGCATGCGCATCGACGGCACGGCCACCGACAACCTGGCGCATCACGGGATCGAGCGCGAGACGGTCGGCGTCATTGACGTCCCCGTATCCTGCCAACCGGCCGTAGACCGATTGCCGAAACAGCCCGTCGAGCCGGTGGATCGTGTTCTTGCCACGGCGATTATCGCACAGGGCAGCAGACGCCAGATTGGACAGACCGAGCGCGTCATCAAGCTCGCGCATCACCAGAAGGCCGCCATCCGAACTGAGCTGAGCGCCCCGGAATTCCAGCCGCACGCGAGGGTCAAAATCCACACGATCTGCCCGCTGCAAGCCCGCACCCTCTGGGTGATCCATGAAACACATCCTCCGCAGCAACCAACGCCATGATATATATAGAAAATATCACGTTCAAGACAGCGAAATCAGAGAGCTACTTGGGGAATGCGGGTGGAAAGTAAACTTTGCTGACGAATATTGTCGGCGTGGCGCCGGTCCGATTGTTCATTACGATCCAAAGTTACAAGAAATCTGGAGTTAATAAAAAAGTAAGTTGAAGTTTCGTTTTTGTTCAAATCGTCGGACGCCAAAAGCGATTCAAACACGGTCTGATAATACTTTTAAACACTATCCCTGTCCGGATGATGCACGATGTAATCACTATGTTTTTACCTTACAAATTTAGAGGATCGAACGTCGGCTTGTCGTGGTCACTTTTGAGTATCCTATGATATACCCATGTCAAAACTTGCGTTCGATCCTGCCTCGGAAGGCTCTTCTCAAAAAAACCCAAACCCGAAATTGATGTTTCCAGACCTCTCGTTGTGCTTTGAAAGTAAATGTTGCCCAAAAGAATCCGGTAGCTGTTCCATACTTTAACAGGAGTTCTTGAGCGAAGTGGGTACCCGGCAACGCCGGATCAACGCTGTCTCTGTAGCGTTTCGGATTAACTTTGTCCGCCACCGTTACTTACGGCCCGTTGAAGGCTTTCAGCTTTCATCCCCTCCCGTTCAAAGGGAGCATCAAAATGATCGGCAATCTCATCGGTCGAAAACACCCGAGGAGAACCATCAGAAACATTTCTGACTTCCAAGGCCCGCAGCGTCCGAAGCACCTCATCGGACTTGGCATGAGCGCTCTTCTTGTCCTTTGCGTTCTTTTCTGGTTCCGTCCATGTTGTCCATCCTCGGCCCATCACGCCTACGCACATTGCTAGCCAACAGAGAGGCCAGGCGTTGCGAACGGCAGCGTTTGGATCAAGACAGCATCGCCCGTCCGGAAACTGGTGCATACTCTGACGGGGCTGCGGAAGGCAGTTCCTGGGTGACCAAAGCCTGATCGAGAACAAAACCCGACTCCAACAAGCGAACGTCCGGCGCAGTATCGGGCGTGCCAATGTGTTGCGTCAGCCGTTTCGCCGCTTCGCGTCCCAGCGCAGCGGCCGGAGTGGTCAAGGTAGCGAAACGATCGACGCAGGCTGCGGGTTCAAGCCAGCATAATCCGTCATCATAGGACACATATGTCATGTCCCTGAGCGCGTTCGACTTCAGGTGCATCAAGCCTGCGGCTACGCCCACAGCTATTAGCGAACATCCCACAATTAGTGCTGTCGGAGGCGCCCTCATCTGCGACAACGTTTCGACGACTCGCATTCCGAACGGCAGCGTGCGTGTCCCATTCTGCACCCAGCCCGGCGCCCCTTCGAGCCCCGACGCGCGCATGGCGTTCGAATAGGCGGCGACTTGAGATTGCGTCATAACGCTGTCTCTCGGCCCCGTAATCAGCGCAATCCGGCGATGCCCCGCTTCAACCAATGATGCGATGGCGGCCTGCATCGCCAACCCGTGGTCATAATCCACAGCGCTCACCGGACTGTCGTGGCCACAAAAGTTCCCCTGCACAACGACAGGAAAATCGTGTGCCGCGGTTGCGCAGAAGGCACGATCTTCGTGCGTGGGCGCCGTCAGGATTGCGCCTTCGAGGTTGTTGTCCCTTGCAAGGCAGGCAATCTGTGAGTCCCCCGGCCGGAGCTTTGGTTGCCGTACAACCCAATCGAAGTTGTGCCGTTCCAAAACCTCGGCTGCACCGGACAAAAAGGCGCAGAACAAAGGGTCACGCAATCCCTGCCCATCTCCCTCGGCGGCGACAATGGCAACGCGACGCGAGCGTCCGGTCGCCAACGATCGCGCACGACGGTTTGGTTTATATTCATAGGCCTTCGCGGCCCGGAGGATCCTGTCGCGGGTCTTGACCGAGACCTCCGGGTAGCCATTGAGCGCGCGGCTGACTGTCGTTTGCGAAAGACCAAGCGTCCGCGCGAGCTCTTTGAGGTTCATCGGTTTACTCTCCGCACGGCATACCTGCGGAGGGTCAGTCCGCAGGTGGCTTGGCCGTCACTCGGCGGCAAACGTCTTGTCGCCGCCGCGGCGAAAACCGATGGGTTTCCACGTCTTGATGTCTGTTTCGACAACAGCCTGCCGCAAGGCTTCCATGCGTCGCCTCCGTTCGTCCTCGGGCATGGCAATGGCCTCTTCGACAGCGCGATCCATGGACCGGTTCGAGAATGGGTTTGCAATCACGGCATCGTCCAGCAAAACGGCCGCGCCTGCGAATTCCGACAGCACCAATACGCCGTCCCCATCCGTGCGGGACGCCACGAATTCCTTGCAGACAAGGTTCATCCCGTCCGCCAAGGGGGTGATCCATGCCACGTCAGCCGCGCGATAATAGGAAATCAATTCGGTGAACGGGATCGCGCGTGAAATGAGAGTGACAGGCTGCCATTCCAAAGTCCCGAAGCGCCCGTTGATGCGTCCTGCGATCTGCTCGATTTCGTTCTGGATTTGCTCATAGGCCGTCATGTTGCGATTGGCCGAGACCGAAACATGCATCAGGCGGATCTTCTCTTTCAGGTCCGGCCGCCGCTCAAGAATACGCTCGAAGCTCAGAAGCTGTTCGATTCCGCCCTTTGTATAATCGGTGCGCCCGACAGACAGCAGCAGTTTCGTATCCCCAAGCTCCTGGCGGATTTCTTTGGCCTTGGTACGCGTTTCTTCCGCCGCCGCCAGTTCCTCGATATAGTCGATGTTCACACCGACGGGTGCGACACTGATGTGCGTTTCACGACCTTCATGTTCCAGCATGGTGGGCTGCACGCGTTCGGTGAGTGCGGTGCCCTCTGAAATCCACTTGTCAGGCACCCTGCCCCGCCCTGTCACCTCGACATCGAACAGGCTGCAGGCCACAGATACGAAATTCGCGGCATAACGCGGGATATGAAACCCGACATCATCGCAGGCCAGCAAGCTGGAAACGATCTCTCTCCGCCAGGGCAAGACGTTGAACACGTCGGCCGCGGGAAAAGGAGTATGGTGGAAAAATGATATCTTCAGATCGGGCCGCAACTGCCGCAAGTATCCAGGAACCAGCCAGAGGTTGTAGTCATGCACCCAGACAACGCCACCCAACGCAGCTTCTTCGGCGGCCGCTTCGGCGAATTTCCAGTTGACGGTGCGGAAGTTGGCCCAGTCCACAGGGTCGTAATTGTAGCGCTCCTTGAACCCGTGCAAAATTGGCCAGAACGCCTCTTTCGACGTGATATGGTAAAACTCGCGCACCTGTTCGGCAGTGAGCGGCAACCGCGAGACCGAGTAGTTACCGTAGTCATCCTCAATCTCGATCCGCTCTTCGAATTCCGGGTTGGCCGGGTCTTCGGCCAACTTCCAAGCGACCCAAGCCCCGTGGGTGACCCCGCCAAAGAAGCTTTTCAATGATGGCACGATCCCGTTCGGGCTCTTGTTCTCACGCAGAACGGTCTTCCCGTTTTCCGTGACCTCTTCGTAAGGCTGGCGATGATAGACGATGACAAGGTCGGATGACATGGGAATACTCCTTATGCGACGGGAAACATGCGGAAATGCGTTATGGCTTCTGCGATGCCGGTCACACCCGGACCATCAGCATGATACACATGATCAATGCCACTGATCCGCTCGACCAGTGCCGCTTCGGAATTGCCGACGGCAACGGCTGGCAGACCAACGGTCAGCATGGACAGATCGTTCAGCGTGTCACCCGCCGCCAGTGTGCGGCTCTCGTCGACGCCTAAATGATCAAGAAGTCGGCGCAAGGTCGGACCTTTGCTGATCCCTTTGGGCAAGACGTCGAAAAAGCGATTGTCGGACACCAGCGCATCCAGCCCCATGTCTTCGATCAGGCTCACCGCACGGGGATCGAAAGCGTTCGGATCGAGATCGTAGCTTAGCCGGTATCGAAAACTGGTCGGCTGCAAAGCAAGGCCGGGCATATCGGCCAGCGCATCTCTGACGCGGTCGCCGGCATCACCCCACGCCTTGGAGATATGATCTTCAAGCGCAACGATGGGAGTGATCTCGTGATCGTCCGACACCGATGCGATTGTGGTGCCGACGTCGCCCACCAGGTAATCCGGCCTCGGTACATCGCCGTTTTTACAGAGATCGCGAATGAAGTCCGGATCACGTCCTGTCACAAAGATCAGGCCGACGCGCATCCGATGTGATTCGAGCCAGCGATAGAAGTCCTGACGTGCGGTTTTGTCACCGCCAAGAAAGGTACCGTCCAGATCGGTGGCGAGCACAAATTCCTTTTTGGAGATATGGGTCGTCGCGAATGTTTCACGGCGGGTCATGATATCCTTTCTGCAAGCGTTGCAATATCTTTGTCAGATGAAGGGTGATCGAAGGCGACATCCATGCCGCGCGGTTCTGCTTCGATCGGTCGTGACCAAAGAGCGGCGAACGCGACACCAATATCGACACCATCGTGCAAAATGGAGCGCACGGTCTCGCAAATCGGCATGGAGATGCGCAAACGCCGTGCGAGGTCGGTCACGGATTTCGCATTGACCTCACCTTCGACAACGACCGCACGACCTTCGAAACAGTCCGCGCGCGCAAGCCCCTGGCCCAGTTGCTGACCAAGCGCCATATTGCGGGAGGTTGTGCTGGAACAGGTCAGCGCCAGATCCCCGATTCCCGATAGCCCGGTCACCGTTTCCCGGCGACCTCCGACAGTCTCCGCCAGCACTTTCATTTCGTCGAGACCGCGCGTAATCAACGCCGCCCGCGTATTTTCGGCAAAGCCTGCGCCCGTCATCATGCCGCAAGCGATTGCGATCACGTTCTTGACCGCGCCTCCGATTTCGACCCCTACCAGATCATCCGAGACATAGGCCCGGAAACTCTCTGTCGTCAGCGAAAGCGCCAACCGGGCCGCGGGGCTCTCCTCAGGGTGCAACCGGTCTGTATAGGCGAACGGAAAGGCCACTGTCGCGGCTGTCGGGTGCCCGAGCGCGGTTTCGCGTGCGAAGGTCGGGCCGGAGACGCAGCCGATCGGGCGGTCGCCCAGTTCTTCCTTTGCCACCTGCGCCATCAGTAGGCCGGTATCTGCCTCGATTCCCTTGGCGCAAACTGCGATTGGCATGGCCTCCGGCGCATGTGCAGCGACGAGACGAGAAACGGCGCGCACGCCGCGCGAAGGAACGACGAGCAAGGCGACCTCGGCGTCTTTCAGAGCTTCGGCCATATCGTGCGAGCCCCGGAGTGTGCCGGGCAGTGCAACATCAGGCAGATGTCGCGTGTTCATCGATTGTGAGTTGATCGCATTGATCACGGCAAGGTCGCGCCCCCAGAGTGTGGTCTCGACACCGGCCCGGGCCAAAGTCGCGGCAAGTGCTGTGCCCCAGGACCCGGCACCGATAACGGCCGCCCGTTGATACCGGCGGGCGCACGCCAGATGAGGATCGCCGGAAAATTGCTCATGCTTCATTACTGGCCTCACTGCGCGTTAGCGCTTTTGATATTATACGCCGAATGCGGATCCGAATGATCTGAACGACTTTAGCGTTTTGTCTGCTGTCAGATGTGACCAAGGCGGCACCTGTCAACGCTGCGCGCGCAGAAAACTACACTTTTAGGTTATTTTCACAACTTTCGATCCATCTTCTGCACAAATTCGCATCGGTATTGCGTAATAATTAGGCAATATTGCGTCGCATTCAGAATATAAATATGTCGCATTCAGACCTTTTCTGCAACTGCATTGTGGTTGCTTTGACAGGCATATGCGCGGCTGCGCGCCCCTCTTGCGACCGTGGAAAATTCGCACGACTTTTCCTGTCATACATCGATGAAGACGAAATTTAACGCGCTCGAACACAGAATGTTCCGCAGGCACACAAATTGCTTTGGCGACGTCTCTATACGGATCGCTTTCTCGGCAACCCGTACCTTTGAAAAGGCGGAATGGTGTATTGGCGTCGCCACATGACCCCATATTTGGCAATAAGCGGTTTACCCGAAAAATGGTGCGAAGTGACGCAAGCACTTCTACTTGCGCAGACTTGTCAGCTGCTGGAGTACCAATAAAAGAAGCAGACTCCGGCCCTATGCGCTGGCCTTTTCCTCAAGCTCGAGCCATTCCAGCTCGGCCGTTTGCAAGCGCTCGTGACGTTCGACCAACGCATCGGTGGCTTTCTGAAACTTGACGGGATGGGACGTAAAAAGGTCCGGATCGCTCATAAGTTCTTCAAGCTTTGCAATCTCCGCCTCAAGGCGCGCAATCTCGGCTGGCAGGTTTTCCAACCGGTGCTTTTCTGTGAAACTCAGCGTCTGGCCTTGCTCCGTTTTCCGCTTCTCCTTTGGCGCGGAAGTTTTTGATTTCCCGGTGCTTTCCCATGATTTGTCCGTGCCGCGCTGCGACCTGTAATCGCTCCACCCGCCCGCGTAGGCCGTGGCTTTTCCGTCACCTTCCATCGCGATGGTCGTGACCGCGACACGGTCCAGAAAATCCCGGTCGTGGCTGACCAGCAGCACCGTGCCATCATACTGGCCGATCAAATCCTGAAGCAAATCCAGCGTCTCGACATCCAGATCATTCGTCGGTTCGTCCAGCACCAAAAGGTTGCTTTGGCGCGCCATGATCTTGGCCAGCAACAGACGCGCCTTTTCGCCTCCCGACAGGGATTTGACCGGGGCACGGGCTTGCGCCTCGTCAAACAGGAATTCCTTGAGATAACCAACAACATGCTTGGGATTGCCGCGTACCATCACCTGATCCGCCTTGCCGCTCACGCGCATATCCGGATCACCCGTGAGGCTGTCCCAAAGGCTGATCTCGGGATCAAGCTGGGCGCGGGCCTGATCGAAAATCGCAATCTCCAGATTGGTGCCCAAAGTCACCGTGCCGGTGTCAGGCGCCAACTTGCCAACCAATATGTTCAGAAGCGTCGTTTTGCCCACACCGTTCGGACCGACAAAGGCAACCCGGTCGCCGCGCTGTACCTTGAGCGAAAACGGCTCAAGGATCACCTTCTCGCCAAATTTTTTCGAAATATCGACCGCTTCCATGACCTTGCGGCCCGATTTCGGACCCGCCTCAAAGGCCATGGCCGCAGCACCCTGACGGGTGATCTGCGACGCACGCTCGGCACGCAAATCCTGCAAGGCCCGCACGCGTCCCTGGTTGCGCTTGCGCCGGGCCGAAATGCCCTCAACTGCCCACCGCGCCTCCGCCTTGATCTTGCGATTGAGCTTGTGGCGCTGGGTGTCTTCTTCTTCCCATGTGGTATCGCGCCAGGCTTCGAAATTGTCGAAACCCTTTTCCATCCGACGCACCATTCCCCTGTCAACCCAGAGGGTTGCACGGGTAAGTTCACGCAAAAAAGCACGGTCATGCGAGATCAGGATAAACCCGGCCCGCGTCGTTTTCAGCTCGCTTTCCAACCAGCCGATCGCTTCGATATCCAGATGGTTGGTCGGCTCATCCAAGAGCATCAGATCAGGCGCTTCGGCCATCAAACGCGCCAGTGCGGCGCGGCGACGCTCCCCGCCAGATGCGGTTTCGACCGGGCGGGCGGGATCAAACTTCAACCCCTCGCCCGCGCGCTCGACCTTGTACATTTCGGACGGCTCAAGGCCATGAACCGCAAAATCCCCCAAGGTCGCGAATCCCGATAAATCGGGATCTTGTTCCATATAGCCAACCGAAACGCCGGGCCCTGCGACGATGTCGCCACGGTCCGCGTCCACGAGGCCTGCCATGACCTTCATCAACGTTGACTTGCCCGATCCGTTGCGCCCCACGAGGGCCACACGATCCCCGGGATGCACGACCAAAGACAGATTATCAAATACCGGGTCTCCCCCGAAAGTGAGGGAAATATCGGAGAGCTGGAGAAGGGGAACACGCGCCATGAATGCCAGCTAGTCGCTCCGGACAAAGGCGTCAACCAGCCGCGTCGCTTCACCGCGCAGGTCAGTCGGCATTCCACGCATTTTCAGCGGATCCTTTATCCGGGAATCATCCGGCGACAGCACGCAGCAGTCGTTTTCGGGCCGGGGGAATCGCCCTGATCTCAACGCCGGTGAAAACGTGCAGCGTGTTCATCTGCTGATCCACGACGGCGTGGTCGCTGACCCAGCCCCCCATCATCAGATAGGTGCGCAGCAGTGGCGGCATCCGCAGCATCGCCTTTTTAACATCGGGTTTGCGCCGTAACCGGGCGGCATATTTGAAAACAGTGGGGGCTTTGACACGCGGCAACCAGCGCTTGGGGGCCAGATGGTGCGCTTTGAGGATGGCGAAGGCGTCCAGATAATCGGCCGTTTCCGTCCCGTCGAAGGACGAACAGCCAAACAAAAGCGTCACGGCGTTATCGTCGACATATGCGGCCATCGCCCCCCACGCGATACGGAGCACGTCAGGATCGTTCAGATCCGGATCAATGCAGAACCGGCCCATCTCGACCATTTTGCCTTCGTAAGCAGCAAGCGCGCCAAGCTCATAGAATTGCGCGGAATAGCTCTGCGAAATCTCGGCGCCGGTTAGCGGCATCATTCGAAAACAACAAACCAACGCGTCATCCACGATGGAATGGATCAGAACATGGGTACAGGCTTGGTCATAAGCGTCGCTATCACCGCCCTGCTCCAGACCAAAGCATCGCGCCCGGAGCTGGCGTGCCGCCTGCATGTCACACGCTGTATGCGCTTGGCGCACAGTGTAGCGCCCCTTTTGAAAACTGATCATGTCACGCCCCTCGACCACGCTGCGTGACCGCAGACTAGCACACAGAGGGCTTACGGCTCATGGAACCGATCAACTGCCAAAGCCGGCCGCCCCGATGTTGCCAATGTTCCCCATCAACTGGCGCAACAGATTGACATCGGACACACCACTGGCCGTCACGCGCCGCGTCAATGGAACCACCTGTCCATTTTCGAGCCCGAACCGCTCGATGTTTTCGACGACCCCTCTTGAGTCGAACGTGATCGCAAGGACTTGCCGATCGATCTCCTTGGTTTCGCGCATGCCGAACGTCCTGGTCCGGCTGCGAACATAGTAAAAATCGCCGTCGCCCACGAGGCTGCTTGATGAAGGCGGCCCAACCGCTTCTTCGACTGTGGCGCGGGTGTCTCTGCCCACCACAATTTCCTGCAATTCCTCTTCGGGCGGGATGTAGCCGTGATTGCGGAAAGTCGGCGCGCAACCCGCCAGAGCAAGGGCCGTCATCAGCGTGATCAGTGTGGCGCAGGTCCGCATTTGGCCCCCCTTGGATTTCATCACCTCTTGCTCATCGAGCAATGGGCTTTTATCCCGACTTACTCAAGGATGGCCCCCGGTTCAAGAAACGAAAGTAAATACCCATGTCCAAGACCCCTCCATCGCGCACGGCATTGCGGGTCGCTGATCTGGCCCAGAACGCGCCGACGCCGTTTTTTTTGCAGCCGGATGCGGATGTTTTAGCCGCAATGGCCGACACACTTGATCTCAGCGGATTGCGCAAGGTGCGCTTTGTCGGCGCGGTGCAGGCCGAAGGCGCGCAAGACTGGCTGCTGACCGGCACCCTGGGCGCTACGGTCACCCAGCCCTGCGGCGTCACATTGGCGCCCGTCACCACCCGTATCGATGTGCCCGTGCGCCGTCTGTATCTGCGCAACTACGAAGAAAGCGATGCGCCCGAGGTTGAAATGCCCGAGGATGACGAGGCGGAACGGTTGGGCCAATGGATCGATCCCGAGGCTGTGCTGATCGAAGCTCTCAGCCTTGCTTTGCCGCTTTATCCGCGTGCAGAGGGTGTTGCGCTCGACGAAACCGTTCTGACCGAACCCGGTGTGGCCCCTCTGACGGAGCAGGCCATGCGGCCTTTCGCAGGGCTCGCAGCCCTCAAGGACCAGATGAAAGACGACGACGACACCTGATTCACCCTTGCGCCGGGGACAAAGATGCGTATTTTCGCGCTTTCACGATCTTTTGGGTTGGACATGCGCCGGGGCTTTGCCTAAACGCACGTCACACCGACAAGGTTGAAAAGAAATGCCCGCTGCCCGGGCACGAAACCGCGCCCGCAGCAGGGCACTCTGAAACACGCATCCGCAAAGTTGCGGCACTGCCCGAAATCCAAAAGGCCCACCCTAATGGCTGTGCAACAGAATAAAGTGTCCAAATCGCGCCGCAACAATCGTCGCGGCCACGACAGCTTGACACCCGCCAACCCCAACGAATGCCCAAACTGTGGTGAGCTGAAACGCCCCCACCACATTTGTGCGGCCTGTGGTCACTATGACGACAACGAGATTGTTGCCATGACCGAAGAGGTTGATCTGGAAGACGACGCAGCCTGATTGGCGCTGCGGGACAGAAGGCAGGCACCGCCCCCATGACGGCCCCCAAAAACGATCCGGCCGATCAGACTGGGCAGCTTGCCTTTCCCATCATACTTTCGATTGACGCAATGGGCGGGGACAATGGCCCCGCCGCTGTTGTTGCGGGCTGTGCCATTTCCGCTCAAAAAAACCCGCGCATCGGATTTATCCTGCACGGGCCCAAGGACGAGTTGCAGCAACTGGTGGCGCGCCGCAAGTCCCTTGAGGGGCGATGCGAGATTCGTGACGCCCGTGGCGTTGTATCGATGGAAGACAAGCCCAGCCACGTTGTCCGGACCGGCAAGGACACATCGATGTGGTCGACGGTCGAGGCCGTCCGTTCGGGCGAAGCCACGGTGGCGGTGAGTTGCGGCAATACCGGCGCGCTGATGGCCGTTTCGATGATCCGGTTGCGCAAGCTTCCCGGCGTGAACCGCCCTGCCATTGCAGTGCTCTGGCCCAGTCTCAATCCGCAAGGCTTCAACGTGATGCTGGATGTGGGCGCCGATATCCGGGCCGATGCCGATGACCTGCTGCGCTTTGCCCTGATGGGCGCGTCTTACGCGCGCAACGGGATGGATGTCGCGCGCCCGCGCATCGGCTTGCTCAACGTCGGCACAGAGGAACACAAGGGCCGCGCTGAGCTCAAGGAAGCCTTTGATCTCATCGGCGCGCAAGCCGACGCCGCAGATTTCGATTTCGTAGGCTTTGTCGAAGGTGGCGACATTCCGGGGGACGTGGCGGATGTCATCGTCACCGACGGCTTCACCGGCAACGTCGCGATCAAGACGGGTGAGGGTACGGCCGGGATGATCGGCACCCTGCTGCGCGAAGCGTTTCGCTTTTCGCCGCTGTCCCGGCTTGCCTCTTTGCTGGCCTACACATCCTTGCAGCGGCTGAAACAGCGTATCGATCCGCGCCGGGTGAACGGCGGCGTCTTTCTTGGCTTGAATGGAACTGTCGTAAAGTCACATGGCGGAGCCGACGCGACAGGTGTATCTTCCGCAATCAAGCTGGCAGCGCAACTGGCGGAACTGGGCTTTAACGACAAGTTGGCGGCACGAATCGCAAGTGCCACCACGCCCGCAGAGGAGAAAAAGACATGACCTTGCGCGCCGTTGTGCGCGGTGTCGGACATTATTTGCCGACCCGCGTCGTGGAAAACTCCGAGTTCGAGGCCAAGATCGACACCACGGACGAATGGATTCGCTCGCGCTCCGGGATTGAGCGTCGTCACTTCGCATCCGGCCTCGAAACCACGTCCTCCATGGCCACGTCCGCCGCGCGTGCGGCCCTCAAGGACGCGGGTCTTGAGCCAAATGATCTCGACGCCATCGTTCTGGCAACCTCGACGGCCGATCTGACATTTCCATCCGCCGCCACCATGGTGCAGCACCAGTTGGGCATGACACGCGGCTTTGCCTTTGATGTGCAGGCGGTCTGCGCCGGGTTCATCTATGCTTTGGCCAATGCCAACGCGCTGATCGTGTCGGGTCAGGCGAAACGAATCCTGGTGATCGGCGCGGAAACCTTCAGCAAGATCATGGACTGGACGGATCGTTCGACATCCGTTCTGTTCGGCGATGGCGCAGGTGCGCTCGTGCTGGAAGCGCAAGAGGGGGAAGGCACGGCACAGGATCGCGGTATTCTGTCCACCGATCTGCATTCCGACGGGCGTCACCGCGACCTGCTGTATGTGGATGGCGGAGTCAGCACCGGTGCCAGCGGATATTTGCGGATGCAGGGCAATCAGGTGTTCCGTCACGCAGTGGCAAAACTGGCCTCGACGGCGCATACGGCCATGGACCGTGCCGGCGTCACCGCAGACGAAGTGGACTGGATCGTACCCCATCAGGCCAATATCCGTATCATTCAGGGCACGGCCAAAAAGATGAACGTCCCGATGGACCGGGTCGTGGTGACCGTGCAGGATCACGGCAACACGTCGGCGGCATCGATTCCCCTCGCTCTGTCCGTTGGGCGCGATCGGGGCCAGATCAAATTGGGCGATTTGCTCGTCACCGAAGCCATCGGTGGCGGTCTCGCCTGGGGTGCGGTCGTCCTGCGCTGGTGATACCCTCCGTCACGCCCAAAGGGGCGAACAGTTTTTCGCCTTTTCTGTCTGCTGCAAGCCATTGATATTGACTCGGAATTTGTCCCGGCCCTATGCTCCGACCAAAAGGGATGGAAAATGGCCGAAAAGACTCTGACGCGTATGGACTTGAGCGAAGCGGTGTTCCGCGAAGTTGGTCTTTCCAGAAATGAAAGCGCGCAGCTTGTGGAAAGTGTGCTCGAGCATATGTCTGATGCACTCGTAAAAGGCGAACAGGTCAAGATATCTTCCTTTGGCACATTCTCCGTTCGGGACAAATCGGCACGCATCGGCCGCAACCCCAAAACCGGCGAAGAGGTTCCGATCAACCCGCGTCGCGTGCTCACATTCCGACCGTCGCACCTGATGAAAGACCGTGTCGCCTCGGGCAACAAGTCCTGATCTGATGCCAAAATCCGCCGATGCCTTTCGCACTATCTCCGAAGTGGCCGATTGGCTTGGGGTCCAGACCCACGTCCTGCGGTTTTGGGAAAGCAAATTCACCCAGATAAAACCCGTCAAACGGGCAGGCGGTCGGCGCTACTACCGGCCTGCCGACATGCTTTTGCTGGGGGGTATCCGCAAGTTGCTGCACGAAGATGGCATGACCATCAAGGGCGTTCAAAAACTCTTGCGTGAAGAAGGCATGGCCCATGTCGCCGACATGTCAGCGCCGCTAGATGATGAAACTGCCGCGCAGATTGACGACGATATTGCCCCAGATGCCGATTTTGTCGAAGCGGAATTCGCACATACAACTGCCGAAAATACAGTAACGCCCTTCGTCCCAATGGCCAAAGCTGAGCCGGAAGAGACAGTGATTGAACCGGCTGAACCGGCCCAAGCACCCGAACTCGACCCTGAACCCGAGCCTGAACCTGCCGTCACACATTCAGCGCCGGAACCCGACCTTGCGCCTAACGCATCGCCAAAGCCACCCGAACACACTCCGGTGGCATACGCGACGCAGGAAGCAGAACCGCAAGCCGCATCGTCCCCCGAAGCAGAGCCCGGTGCGGATGCACCGATCTCCGAAGAACCCGTCTTGGCCGCCTCGAAGCCAATCGAAGAGTCCAAGCCTGCACCAGAGCCTGTATTCTCCCGAACACCGGACCCTGCCCCGCCAGTGTCATCCGCAGATCTTGCAGACGAAACCGACGAGCCTGCCGAGTTGCCTGCTTTCCTGACCGGTCGCAGGCGAGAGCCCAGCCCAGCGGACGGACAACAGGCCGACGCAACGCCGCCGATGACCCCGCCCCCGGCAGAACCGCCCAAACCCAAACCCCGCATTGTCGACGTACCGGATGAACCGGACCCCGCGACAATCTCCGTTACCCCTTCGGCCTTGGGCATGGCGGCCCGGATAACACATCTGCGCCCCGAACAACGTGGTGCGATCCGCCCGCTTCTGGCTCAACTGACCGCTTTGCGCGATCAGATGGCCAGTGCTCGCCAAGACGCCGAATAAAGAGTCCCTTCCGCGTGCCACTTCCCCCTTGCCCCCGGCTGGAAATCGGGTATGACACGGCTCACGTCGGGCTATGGCGCAGCCTGGTAGCGCGTCCGTCTGGGGGACGGAAGGTCGCAGGTTCGAGTCCTGCTAGCCCGACCAATACCACCCGCCCCAGCGCTACGGGGCATCTCACTACCGCCCCTTTGGACATGTATATTAACGAGGGGTTGATATGACCGGCGTTCTTGCAGACACCCAGTTGACCCAAATGATCGCGCGCGCCGAGATTGCGGCCGATCCAGCCGTGATACCTGAACAAATCCAACCCGCCAGCCTTGATCTGCGCCTTGGACCGATCGCCTACCGCGTCCGAGCCTCGTTTTTGGCTGGCCACGGTCGTACGGTGGCCGAGCGTCTGCTGGAATTTGAGATGCACCGCGTGGATCTCAGCGAAGGTGCCGTGCTTGAAAAGGGCTGCGTCTATGTTGTTCCGCTGATGGAACGGCTGGCGCTGCCGGACGGCATCCAGGCAGTCGCCAATGCCAAAAGCTCGACCGGGCGTCTTGACCTGCTGACCCGGACCATCACGGATGGCGGAACGGAATTCGACCGCATTCCACCGGGCTATACCGGTCCGCTTTATGCGGAAATCTGTCCACGTTCTTTCTCCGTCCTTGTGCGCCCGGGCATGCGCCTGAACCAGATCCGGTTCCGCTCCGGTCATGCGGTGCTGAGTGACAGTGAACTGACGGCCCTGCATGCGCAAACCCCGCTCGTAGACGGTGATGATGCGGTGATTGACGAAGGTCTTGGATTTTCGGTCGATCTGCGTTTGCGCAGTTCAACACTCGTTGGATTTCGCGCCAAGCCGCATACTGGCGTGATCGATCTGGACAGGATCGGCCACTACGACCCGTCGGAATTCTGGGAAGAAGTGCATAGCACTCAAGGTCACATCATTCTTGATCCCGGCGCCTTCTATATTCTGGTAAGCCGCGAGGCGGTTCATATCCCGCCGGACTATGCCGCCGAAATGGCCCCCTATCTGGCGATGGTCGGCGAATTCAGGGTTCACTACGCAGGGTTTTTCGACCCCGGCTTTGGTCATGATGCAGCAGGCGGATCAGGCTCTCGCGGCGTGCTCGAAGTGCGCTGCCACGAAGCCCCCTTTGTGTTGGAGCACGGCCAGATCGTCGGACGGTTGATCTATGAGCGGATGGCAGAGCGGCCAGGTCAGCTTTATGGGTCAGGCATTGCTTCGAACTATCAGGGCCAGGGTCTGAAACTGTCGAAACATTTTCGGGTTTGATTCTAGCAGGGTCATCGCCCGCTCCATGAGCGTTCCGAAACCTGGGTCACGGGTCCGTCGGAGGCGTCTGCGGGGACGCATTCCCGTTCTCGGCCTTTTCAATTTTGAAGATTCGTTTTCCCGCCGCCTGGATCGACGCAAAGGCATCTTCGGCCATAAATCCGGACAGGAAAGCGACAAAGGCAACCGTATAGGGGCTCAGTTCCACGTCATTTGCCGCGCCACCCCCTTGGGTCAAGGCCAGCATACCCGCCCCTGAAAACAGGAAAATTGCAATTGCGGCGGCGATCCCCTCGCCCACATTCACAAACAAGCGTGACAGGGTCAGCGTCGAGGACGTCGTGGACGAATAGTATCGCCGTGAAAAGGCGACCACAGTGCCAAGCCCGCCCGCCGCAATGGTCACGATCAGCGTGAGAAAGATCGTGGGAAAACCCACCAATCGCATCAGAACGTCCGGCATGAAAGGCATGCTGAGCGACAAGGCCGACAAACGCGCGCGCGCGGACGACCCCAGCGGCAGCGTCTCTTGCGACGCTTTGATACTGTCTTCATGACTGTTCCATCGGGTCTGATGTGCCGCAATCCTGTCCTGAATGAGCTTGCGCCGCGCCTGTGCGTCGTGGGAGGCGGCATTCGCTTCGGCCAGGGCAAGCGACAGCGCATCGAGCATCCCGATCGCGCGCGTGCGCATCGCCTCGAACCTGTCCTTGGTATCCAGGTCAACATTATCGCCCTCAAATCCCTCGGCGGCTATATTGAGCAACGCGCGGATCCGGAAATCCGGACTCAGGTTACCAACTGTGTCGGGCTGGATTTGGGCGGTGATATCCATTTGGCTCACGACGGTTTCAAACTTACTGCGCCCGCGCCCGGGCAGATCGAACTGGAACTCGACGAGGTCGGCCGTCGTCGAATCGACCTGCGCCTGCAAGGCCGCCTTGGCTTGCGCGATATTGGCAAACGACTGTGCGACCTTGGAGTCCCATGAAGATACTTCCGCCCGGAAGGCCTGCATTTCTTCAGTCAGTCGTTCCTGGCGCGCTTCGAGAATCTGTTCGCGTTTGAGGATGAAGATCAGGTTGTCGATGTCTGAGGCGTCTGCAGGCGCGACCGACGCTCCATTGGTACTGGTGCTGACCTGCCAGCCGGTCCGGTAGATATAGCTGCCAAAACCGAACGCGACCATGGTGACAAATACCCCGTAGAGCAAGATCACCGTAATGCCCAAGGAAACGGAGGATACACGGGCTCCCGAAAATTTCTCGGCCATAGCGTACTTCCCTTTGTTGAATGGGGTTTACGCTAGGTTACTCTTTTTCACGGATCAACGGTGGATTTCCTTACCAGCCGCTCAGGTCTTGCTGATCACTTCCCGTTCTTTGCGACCTGCTGTGCCTGCCGCGCGGCCCGTCGCGCTTGCCTTTGCTGACGAATTTGCGCTTTTGTCGGCCCGTTTTCGGGGGTGCCCCCGGTGTCGTCACCGTTTTCCAAAGTGACCCGCGAACCGCCCTGCGAGCGGCCCCGCGTGGAGCGCGTGGCGCGTTTGACACCCGCATCGATGCCCTTGCTGATGGTTTTACGCATGACGATGCGTAAAACCATATTCATGAGTTGGTTCGCATTCATGGGTCTGCCCCTTTTCGCCTCATGGCTTCTATATAGAGGGAAATGCGACCGATTTCAGGCCCCGTTGTGGTCAATCTTCGAAAAGCTCGGATTGGCCCTCTGCGCTTTCCTCTTCGTCTTCGCTCTCCGGCCCCGGTATAACGCCGATGGGGGGACGGTTTTCCAACAGCCCGGCGGCGCGCAATTCCTTGAGGCCCGGCAAATCGCGGGCATTTTCCAGCCCGAAATGATCGAGAAAACTTTGAGTGACCACAAATGTCACCGGCCTGCCCGGCGTCATTTTGCGCCGTCCAAAGCGGATCCATTCCAATTCCAGCAATTGATCCACCGTGCCACGACTGACACTGACGCCGCGGATCTCTTCGATCTCGGCACGGGTGACAGGCTGGTGGTAGGCTATGATCGCCAGCGTTTCGATCGCAGCACGGCTCAGCTTGCGTGTCTCGACCGTTTCCTTTTGCATCAGAAACCCCAGGTCAGCTGCCGTGCGGATCGCCCACGCATCGCCCACCTTCATGATTTGCACACCGCGCCCCTCGTACCGTTTTCGCAAATAGACCAATGCTTCTGCGGGATCGCAGCCATGGGGCATCCGTGCTTCCAGTTCGCGCACGGTGATGGGTTCGACGGTGGCAAAAAGGATCGCTTCGATCATGCGTTCCTGTTCCGCCATGGGGGGCGCTTCGAACAAGCTTTCTTCTTTATCTTCAATCTCTTCCGTCACGGCTCTCATCTCGTTTGCGCAGCTGTATCGGCGCGAATGCGTCTGACTGGCGAATATCCAAATGCCCTTCCTTGACCAATTCCAAAGAGGCGGCAAACGTGGCGGCGGTGGCCGACCGGCGGCGAACGGGATCAGTCTCCCACCCTTCCGGCAGATAGCTCAGGATGTCGGTCCAATCGCCCGCATATCCGATCAATCCGCGCATCCGGTCCAGCGCCTGTTCCATGGTAAAAACTGCATCGCGGTCCATCACGAAAGGACGGAAATCATCGCGGGTACGAATCCGCGCATACCCCTGCATCAGGTCCAGCAAGGTGGCGGAATAGGTCACTTTGCGCACCCGCGTGACCATTTCCGACTGCCCCCGTGCAAAGAAATCACGGCCCAGCTGGTCGCGGGCCATCAGGCGCGCGGCGGCATCGCGCATCGCCTGCAGCCGTTCGAGTTGAAAGGCCAGATGGGCTGCCAGTTCTTCGCCGCTGGGTCCTTCTTCGCTGGGATCGGGCGGCAGCAAGAGACGGGATTTCAGAAAGGCCAGCCAGGCCGCCATCACAAGGTAATCCGCCGCCAGTTCCAGCCGCAGCGCCTTGGCCTTTTCCACAAAGGCCAGATACTGGCGTGCCAATTGCAGCACCGATATCTTGCGCAAGTCCACCTTTTGCGTGCGGCTGAGGGTCAAAAGCAGGTCCAGCGGCCCCTCGTACCCATCGACATCGACAATCAACGCCTCGGCGGCAAGCCGGTCCGCGACGGACATCGTATCTTCCTCGAAATGGGTCTCGTCAGCCATGCACCTGCCCGATTGATTGACCTAGGCCAAAAGCGCTTCAAGTTCGGCGTTCAACTCGACAATGTCAATGTCATCAGGGGTTCGGCGCGCAGCCAAGGCAGCTTCGGCGCGCGCCTGTGCCGCATCACTCATCGGACCGGCGGCATTGGCCGTCTCGATCCGCTCAGCCAACGGCGCATTGCAATGCAGGATGACATCGCACCCGGCGCTCAACGCACGGGTAGCAATCTGTGCGGGCGTCCCGCTCAGCGCCTTCATACCCGTATCATCCGTCATGATCAGCCCGCCAAAGCCGATATCCTCGCGGATCAACTGCATCATCTCGCGTGACAGTGTCGCGGGCACTTCGTCCACTGCCTCATAGACCACATGGGCCGTCATTCCCATCGGCAGGTCGTTCAGGGCCCGAAACGGCGCGAAATCCGTTTCGCGCAGCGTATCAAGGCTGACATCCACGTGCGGCAGATCGAAATGACTGTCCAGATTGGTGCGCCCGTGACCGGGCATGTGCTTCAGGACAGGCAAGACCCCGCCATCCAGCAAGCCGTCGGCGGCCGCCCGTCCCAACAGCGCAATGTCGCCCGGCGATGTCCCATAACACCGATTGCGCAGGAATTTATGGGTCTCTTTCACGATAATATCGACCATCGGGGCGCAATTGCTGTCGATTGTCAGTGCCTTGAGTTCATGCGCGATCAGGCGATGGCGGATATACATGGCACGTTCGGCATCATCGCCCGCGGCTTGCACGAAATCCAGCGGCGGCAGCCATTCCCGCCACTCCGGACCGCGCAAGCGCTGCACACGCCCGCCCTCCTGATCGATCGTAATGGGCGCGTCCCGCCCCACCGCGTCGCGAAACGCAGAACACAGGCCATAGACCTGGTCCGGCGTGTCGATATTGCGGGCAAAGAGGATAAAGCCAAACGGATCAGCCTCTCTGAAAAACGCAACCTCGTCCTTGGTTAGCCGCAACCCATCCGCATCGAGGATGGTTGCGCCAAAACTCATCGTGTGACCACCGGAATACAGTCAGCCCCTTCGGCCACCAGTGCGGAGCAAAAGCGGCGCGCGTCGGACAAATCGGCAAACCCATGGACCCGCAGACGATAGAATGTCCGGCCGCCGCTTTGGGCCTTTTGGACGACTCTGTCCTTGCCTTCGAGATATTCACCGTAGCGGGCGAACTTGTTGTCCCATTCGGCGCGCGCGATCTCTTCGCTTTTGTACGCGCCCAACTGCACCAGACGGGTGCCGGAAGGCAAAGCGCTCGGATCGATTTCCTTGGTTTCGATTGCGGCAGGTGCACTGGCACGCACCACAACCGCTGGCGCCGTGTCGGGGCGCAATTGCGGGCGGCGCGATTGCACCGGCCCGGGGCCTGCAACAATGACGGCCGCCGATGCAGCAGGCGGTGTGAAAGACGCTTCGATCGGCGCGAGCGTTGCCTCTGCGTCATCCGCCTCAATCGTTGGCACACCCGCGGTCAGTTGGTTGACCAGATCTTCGACCGTCCCATCCTGAAACACGGCCGCCACATCCGATGTTTCCGCATCCGCACTTTTGCCAGAGGACGGCGTGTCCAGACTGCTGGCCACATCAAGTGCTGCCGGCTGTTGCACAGGTGCCACCATCTTGGCCGTCATGGGCTGGTCTTCTTCGCTCAATTCCGCAGGACGCGGGGCCAGAACGACCCGGTCCACCGGACCTGACGCCTCGCCCGCACCGGCCACTTCGTTGACGGCAAGACCCGTGTTACGCGCAAGCTGGCCCCCCGGATCTTCGGGTCGGACCCGCATGGCGCTTTCGGCGGCGCGCACGACCGGAATGCCCGATACATCACGGATCACCAGCTTGTAGCCCCACACGGCAACCCCAGCCACCAGCGCCAAAGACACCACCGCACCGGTAAAATTTGTCAAGCTTCTTAGGGGGTTACTCACAGGTTGCGAGAATTCCGCATCCGGAGTGTAGTACCCTTCGGGTGCGGAGTACCCGGCATGACCATTGTCACGGGTATAGTGCATATCTGCCATATCTGCCTCGTCGCCCGCACGGATACATGCCCGCGCAGATCATCTTGATGATTATCGCCTGTACGCCCCTTTGCGGGACCTATCGCAGCTCTTTGGCTGGTTCGACACCGAGAATACCAAGGCCCGCTGCAATTACAACGGCGCAGGCACGCGCGAGGGCAATTTTTGCCTGGCTGACCTTCGGATCGTCTTGCAGGAAGCGCAGCTCGGACAGGTCGTTGCCCCGGTTCCACAGCCCGTGAAAGGCTCCTGCAAGGTCATACAAATAGAACGCGACCCGGTGCGGCTCATTTGTCCGGGCGGCTGTTTCGATCAGGCGGGGCCACTCCGCCAGCTTGGCGGCAAGGGCCAGCTCCGCCTCGTGATCCAGCAGATTGAGATTCGCGGCGGCCAGCGTGGCATCATCCACCGCAACTCCGGCCTCGGTCGCCTTGTTCAGCACCGAGGTCACCCGCGCAAAGGCATATTGCACATAAAACACCGGGTTGTCGCGGCTTTGCTCAAGCACTTTGTCGAAATCGAAATCAAGCGGTGCATCGTTCTTGCGTGTCAGCATATGGAACCGCGTGACGCCAGGCCCCACCTGCTCCACCACGTCACGCAGGGTCACGAAGGTCCCTGCCCGCTTCGACATCTTGAACGGTTCCCCGTTCTTGAAGAGCTTGACCAGCTGCGTCAGCTTGATGTCGAGCGGGACAGTGCCCCCCGACAGCGCCGACACGGCGGCCTTCATCCGTTTGACATAGCCACCATGATCCGCGCCGAAGATGTCGATCAGCGCATCATAGCCACGCTGCACCTTGTCATAGTGATAGGCGATATCAGGCGCAAAATAAGTCCAGGACCCATCCGATTTCATGACAGGCCTGTCCACATCGTCGCCATGCTCGGTGGACCTGAACAACGTCTGCTCGCGCGGTTCCCAGTCATCGGGCTTTTTGCCCTTTGGCGGCTCCAGCACGCCCTCATAGATCAGGCCCTTGTCCCGCAGATCCGCCAGGGCCGCCTCGATCAAACCGGTGTCGTAGAGCGATTTTTCGGAGAAAAATCTATCCATTTTCACGCCAAGCGAGGCCAGATCCGCCTCGATCAGCTTCATCATGGCATCCGTTGCAAAATCACGGATATCCTCCAGCCAGACGTCTTCACTTTGACCGACATAGACGTCACCGACCTTGGCCTTCAGCGCCTCGCCCACCGCGATCAGGTAGTCACCGGGATAGGTTCCGTCCGGAAAGGCGACCTCCTGCCCGTGCGCTTCCAGATAGCGCAAATAGACGGACCGGGCGAGCACATCGACCTGCGCCCCACCATCATTGATATAGTATTCCCGCGTGACCTCGTAGCCTGCAAAATCCAACAAGGACGCCAGCGCATCCCCAAACACGGCCCCCCGCGTATGACCTACATGCAGCGGCCCTGTCGGGTTGGCAGAGACATATTCCACATTGACCGTCTTGCCCTGCCCCATGGTCGACCGACCGTAATCCGTCCCAGTTTCCAGCACCGACGCGACAACGCCCTGCCATACGACCGGCGCAAGCTTCAGGTTCAAGAAACCCGGCCCTGCAACCTCGGCTGAGACGACCCGCGCATCTTCCATCAGCCGTGCGGCCAGTACTTCGGCAATGTCGCGCGGCTTCATGCCTGCTGGCTTTGCCAGCACCATCGCCGCATTGGTCGCCATATCCCCATGCGCCGCGTCGCGTGGCGGCTCGACCGTGACATTGTCGGTGGCCAGCCCGGACGGCAGCACACCGGCTTGGGTCATGGCGGCAAGGTCACTCAGAACGAGGGCGCGAATATCAGCAAAGAGGTTCATTTCAGGAGGTCCTGTTACAGGCGTCAGGGTCGTTTACCATGCCCAAGGGCCGGGTCAACCGCCTGGACAGCTTTGGCCTGCCAGGTGCGGCGCTTACCCGCCCGCAATCAGCCGCGCATGTTCTTGCAGCGCATAGCGATCCGTCATGCCGGAGATGTAATCGCTTACGCTGCGTGCCAGCGCGGTCCGGTCGTGGAGTTCACCGGCGCGCAGCCATCCCTCGGGCAACAGATCAGGCTGGCCCAGGAAAAGGGGAAACAGGTCATTGACCACAACCGTCACCTCTTCGCGCTTTTTCATCACCGAAGGCGCGCGGTACATGTTTTGAAACAGGAAACGCCGGATATGCTGCAAATCCGCCCATAGCGCGTCCGAAAACCGGATCACCGGGCGCCCCAGATGGCGGATGTCCGCGGCAGAGACGGCGCCGCTTTGTTCCAACGCCACGCGGGAGGTCGCCACCACGTCGCTGACCATCACGCCAAACACTCGGCGCAGCGCCTCGTGGGTGCGCCGGGACGGCTCCAACCCGGGGTATTTCGCGTCCACTTCGGCATAGGCCGCGCCGACGATGGGCAAATCCACCAGATCGTCCTCGGCAAACACACCAGCGCGCAAGCCGTCATGCAGATCGTGATTGTTATAGGCGATATCGTCCGACAAGGCCGCAACTTGCGCCTCTGCGCTGGCGTGGGTGTCCAGTTCCAGATCATCCTCGGCATTATAGTCAGCCAGTGCATAAGGCAGATCCCCAACAACGGGGCCGTTATGTTTGGCGATCCCTTCCAGACATTCCCACGTCAGATTCAGCCCGTCAAAATCGGCATAATGACATTCCAGCTTGGTAACGATCTTGATCGCTTGCGCATTATGGTCAAAGCCGCCGTAGGGCGCCATCAACGCCTGCAGCGCGTCTTCGCCTGTATGACCGAACGGGGGGTGCCCCAGGTCATGGGCCAAAGCCACAGCCTCGGTCAGTTCATCATTCAGCCCCAGGGCCCCCGCGATGGTGCGGGCCACCTGCGCCACTTCGATGGAGTGTGTCAGCCGGGTTCGATAATAATCGCCCTCATGTTCCACAAAGACCTGCGTCTTGTGCTTGAGCCGTCGAAAGGCCGAGGCGTGAATAATCCTGTCCCGATCCCGTTGAAAACAGGACCGGAATGACATCTCGTCTTCAGGCCAGCGCCGTCCCCGGGCGCGGGCAGGATCGCATGCATAGGGCGCGGACATCTGCCTTATCCTTGTCGCCTGTTCCAACTGCCCATATATTGCACGAACAGCACGAATGAAACCGCTGTCCGTCGGAGTGACCTCAAGATGCAACTGCCCCCCACCGTGACCCCCCGCGCCTTCGAACGTCTGGCTGAAATTGGTGCCGCCGATCAGGGTCAGGCCCTGCGCGTCGCCGTCGAAGGCGGCGGATGTTCCGGCTTTCAGTACGAAATTGCGCTGGACGTGCCCAAGGACGACGACCTGGTTCTGGAAGGTGCCGGACAAAAGGTGGTGGTCGACACCGTTTCCCTGCCCTTTTTGTCCAACGCCGTCATTGACTTTTCCGAAGAGTTGATTGGGGCGCGTTTCGTGATCGAAAACCCGAATGCAAGCAGTTCGTGCGGCTGCGGCACGTCGTTCTCCATGTAACTACGGCGGCGCAGGCTCAGGCCCGCGCAAAGCCTTCGAAAAACGCTTCGAATTGGGGGCTGGACCGTTCTGCCGCCTCAAGGATGTCCACCGCATCGGGGCTCAGCAGATCAGTGACGGGGCGGCGCATATGCGTCCAGTCGGCGCGTCGCTCTCCGAGAGACAACAAAGCGACGGATATGGCGCGCAAGGCACTTTCACGTGCTGGAGGGCGATGAAACAGACAGCGCTGCCGCGGCACGGCCACCCCACTGTCATCTCGCCCCATCATCAGCATTGACCAGGTCGACACGAGATACTCATGGTAATCATCGACCAGCGGAGTCTTGTCGTCCACAGATACCTCAAACCCGCTCAGTCCGTGACGCACGGCATCCTCCCAAATCGGGTGAGGCACCCCGCCACCCTGACGCGTCGCCACGCAAATTTCAGCAAGCAAATCGAGATCTTGATCCAGGAACGCGACAATTCCTGCAAATTCGAGACTGCGCAAAGCCGTGTCATCCAACTGTGGATCCCGCCGCCCATATTCCGACAGATAAAACACGATATGGGTCAACTCATAGGCCGCCTTCTTGTTGGGCAGCGCAAAAGTGGCGGGGCGTCCGATGAAGGCACGCAGGCGGTCGTTCAGGCCTTCATCTGCGGCCTCGTGCCTTACGCCGCGACGCGCCAGCAAACGACGCGCCTCGGCGCGTTGAAGATCGCTCAACTCCGCATCGGGTAGGCCCGATGACGCCACCCATTCGCAGGCCCGCGCCATTGCATCACCCGGCATTCCAAGGTCTTCGAGGTCGAGACCAATGGAAAGCAGTAACCGATAATATTGCGGAAAGAAGCGCAGGCGGTCCACAAGGCTGTCGTAAAATGCCGCGTGGATTGCAAGGCCTTGTGATGGCACGGTCTGCCCGGAACACTCAAGGATATTGAGAAGTTCCGCATTTTCCTTCAGCCAGTAGACATCCTCTTGCGTCCGGCGATTCCCGGCAAAGACCGTCAGCAGATCTCCGATGCGATCCGACAAGCGTTGGCGACGGGCCGGAGCATTCAATGCAATGATGTTGGACATGCCTGTTTTCCTTTGTCTATGCACTGCGCGCCCCACCCACAGGCTCAGGAGCCCGAAGAAAACAAACCGGTGACGTCGCCCGTGATCGACTTGGCCGCGCGTGACGCAGACCCGGAGGAAAAAAGCCCCGTTGCGTCCCCGGCCCTTATGTCCGATGCGGTTGGCGCCGAGCCCGACGAAAACAACGCCGTCGCGTCCCCTGTCAGGCAGTCCGATGCGCTTGCGGTGCTCCCGGATGAAAACATGTCGACACATTCGCCGCCATGCATGGCAGCTGCCTCTGTTACATCGACACTTGGGCTATATTTGGCTTGGGCAGTCATATTCGGAAGTCCTTTTCATCTCAAAGTTGAAGCGCGTAAAGGATTGCCCGCATAGGACGATCATTCCAAGAAAAATTCTCGAAAAGCGGGAAAGGCAGTGACTTATTCACATTAAGTACGGGCCGGAAGATTCTGTTGAACTTGCATGATCGTCCGGAAAAGGTGAGACGAAAATCTTTATCTACAGCGTCGTTGGACGTCGTGTATTTCAAATGGCCCTGTCCGGTTATGCAATTTTAAAGCGAATCACTTGGTCATAATATTCTTAACGTTGTATTTCCGGTATTGCTCTTGTTGCAGCGTTCAGGATCGTTCACACCGTAAAAGCGCAGGCCGAAAAAGGACACCAAATGAAGATCGCCACCTTCAATATCAACGGGATCAAAGCACGGATCGACGCGCTGCCCCGCTGGTTGGATGCCGCAAATCCGGATGTTGTTCTGCTGCAGGAAATCAAATCCATCGATGAAAACTTTCCGGCCGAGCTTTTCGAAGATCGGGGCTACAACGTCGAAACCCACGGGCAGAAATCATTCAATGGCGTTGCGATCCTGTCGAAACTTCCGTTGGAAGACGTCACACGGGGCTTGCCCGGCGACGAGAGCGACGATCAGGCCCGCTATATCGAGGCGACGGTGATGGGCGAGGCACAGGCCATTCGGCTGTGCGGGCTGTACCTTCCCAATGGAAACCCGGTCCCAGGCCCGAAATATGATTACAAACTGGCGTGGATGGAACGCCTGCGCGCCCGCGCCCAAACCCTACTGGACGAAGAGATGCCGTTTCTGATGACAGGCGATTACAACATCATTCCCCAGGCCGAAGACGCCAAACGCCCCGACGCTTGGCGCGCGGATGCGCTGTTTCGGCCAGAATCGCGCACCGCCTACCGCCGCTTGCTTAATCTCGGGCTGACCGAAGCGTTTCGTGCGCGTACACACGGACCGGGCCACTATTCGTTCTGGGACTATCAGGCCGGGGCCTGGAACCGCGATGACGGCATTCGCATCGATCATTTTCTGCTGAGCCCTGCCTGCGCCGACATGTTGCAAGACTGTCAGATCGACAAATCCGTGCGCGGCGATGAAAAGCCATCCGACCACGTGCCGGTCTGGGTCGAACTCGCCGCGTAAGCGGTCCAAGGGGTGGCGGGCGGGCGCCTTTGCGCAAGCAAACAGACCGCTACGACACCCTAAGCCTCCAGCACCGCATCCCAGTACAAGAAATCCATCCAGCTGTCGTGCAGGTGGTTCGGCGGAAACTTTCGGCCCATGTTGCGCAATTCCTCTGCGCCCGGCTGACGTGGCGGTTTGCGCAACGCCAACCCGGTGCGGTGCAGCGGCTTGGACCCTTTGCGCAGGTTGCACGGGCTGCAAGCCGCCACGACGTTTTGCCAACTGGTCACGCCGCCGCTGGCCCGCGGCACCACGTGGTCAAAGGTCAAATCGCCTTTTGCCCCGCAGTACTGGCAGCGAAATTCGTCCCTCAGAAATAAATTAAAGCGCGTGAAGGCCACGCGCTTTTGAGGTTTCACATAGTCTTTCAGCACCACCACCGAAGGTATTCGTATCTCGGTACTCGGCGAGCGGACCACTTCATCATATTCCGCCACGATATCAACCCGATCAAGCCACGCCGCCTTCACCGCTTCCTGCCAGGGCCAAAGCGACAAAGGATAGTAGCTCAGCGGCCGATAATCCGCATTCAACACCAATGCCGGGTGTTGTTTCAGCCCTGTCGGTCTGCGTACAAATTCCGTTCTGAAATCGCCGTCCATCAAAGTGACCCCATCCTCGCCCGGTTTGCCCTTCGGCACCGAAGCGGGAACCCCGCCCCGATATGTTATTCACGACTATATCTTGTGGAAACCGTCTGACAAGAGGCCAAAGCACCACGAAATGTCGCATCCTGCTTAAGCGGATTGCCTGACAGTTTTGTGACGTCCGTGGATATCGTGCCTTTGAGCAGTACCCGTCTACAAAAGGTCAGGAATACCTCACTGGACCATACGGCAATCTAGGCGCAACACTGAGGGTATCAAGATCAGCAACAAACAAGCCGTTCGAGGCACCGGCGAAACCACAGCCACGATTATGAAAGTGACAGCACCATGACACATTTCACACGACGCAAAATGCCTTCCCTCGTAAAACCGATCCGTGACTTCGTGCGCCGCTTGGTCGATGGCCCCGACCCATCCGCGCCTTACAGCTGGGCAGGCACCACAACCTGTTCTGACACCGTGAGCGGTGCAAAATGTCAAAAGACAGACGGCTATGCCGGAATTTGCTAAACAGCGCAGCGCGTTTCGCGCACTGGCCTAAAGCCCAAGTTTATCCCGCATAAACGCGAGCGCCACGCTCAGGCCATCCGGAGCAATCCCGTGGGCTGTCCCTTTCATCACATGGGCATAGACATCCGTCCAACCCGCTTCCTGCAAGGCCTCAGCCGCTTGTGGCAGCGATTGCGGGGGCACGACATCGTCGGCGTCGCCATGCACCAACAGCACAGGCGGGCGGCTCACGACCTCGTCGGTCAACACTTCAGGGTTTAGCAAACGACCTGAAAACGCGACAACGCCGGCCATCGGGTCTTCCCGCCGCGGTGCCACCTGCAGTGCCATCATCGTGCCTTGGGAGAAACCGAACAGAACAACCTGTTCCGGCAGCACGTCTTCGTCCACCATCAGTGCGTCCAGAAACGCATTCAGGTCGTCCGCTGCCGCCGTCAAGCCGCGCTCGGCTTCTTCTTCGCTGGAGCCATCAATCCAGGGGATTGGAAACCACTGAAGTCCCGAAGGCATGCCCGGAATCGATTCAGGCGCATCGGGAGCCACGAATAGCGTGTCCGGCAGGTGTTCTCCGAGCGGTTCGGCGAGGCCCAGCAAATCCGCGCCATTGGCCCCGTACCCGTGCAGGAACACGACAATGGACCGCAACTCCCCCGATTTCGGCTCCACCCGCCCTGCATTCAATACCCGTGTCATATGATCCCCTCTCGGCCCTTTGCAACGCGGTAGTAGGTGAAGAAGAGACGCGCGGCAACCGCCCGCCACGGGCTCCAGTTTTCCGACATCTGCCGCAGCTCTTTTTCCCTGGGACGCGCCGGCAGATCATAGATCAATTTCGCGGCCTCTTGCAGCGCCAGATCACCGGGTGCAAAAACATCGCAGCGTCCCAGCGCGAACATGGCATAGATCTCGGCCGTCCAGACACCGACGCCTTTGACAGCTGTAAGCATTTTGATTACCTCACCGTCCGGCACGCGCCGCAATGCCTCATAGTCGATCCCGGCTTCGGCCAGGGCCAGCGCGTAAGCGATCTTTTGACGGCTGAGGCCTGCAGCCCGTAACCCGACTTCACCCGCGGCCAACACTGGCCCCGGCGCGATGAGCCCCGCCGCCTCCAGACGCGCCCAAATCGCATTGGCCGACGCAGTACTCACCTGCTGGCCGATGATGGCGTTGAAGACTGCGGCAAACCCATCCGGCCTGCGGCGCAGCGGCAAAGGCCCCACCAGATCAATCGCGTGCGCGAGTGCAGGATCTTGGCTTGCAAGCCAATCTGCCCCCTCCGCAATGTCGGCATCGGTTTCGATCGTGCGTATGCCCGTCATAGGGTTGCGATCCAGTTTTCAACATCTGCAAATGAAGAAAGGTGCGGCCCTTCGGGCACGTCAGGCTGCCGCAGCAGTAGCGCAGACAGTCCCAACTGTCGGGCCGCCATCAGTTTTGGAAAGCTGCCCGCTCCACCGATATTGCGCGCCAGCACCACATCAATGTGCAGGCTCTGAAAGAGGGCCACTTCGTCAGCCACCGAAAATGGTGCCGTGCCAAAGACAAACTGCCCTTGGGCCAGCGGCATGGGCAGATCATGCCGCGTCAATTGACGCAGGAATACCGGGCCGTCATGATCTGCCAGAGCGTCCAGACTTCCGCGCCCGGTAGCCGCAAAAACACGCGTCCCCGGGGGCAAAGTCGCCACGGCTTGCGTCAAGGTATCGACTTCTGTCCAATTGTCGCCGTCTGTCGGCACCCAAGGCGGGCGCCCCACACGTGCGTAAGGCAGGTCCGGCGCATGTATTTTTGCAGCCCTGCGCGTGGCTTCATCAAAGGCATGGCTGACATCTAGAATCGCGTTCGCATCCGCGAGGTCTGCAAACGTTCCCTGCGCGAACGCGGTCTTTTCCTGGTCGGTGCCCGGCGCCCAAATCACCACGCCCCGCGCTCCGGCCCGCGCCAGCCATTCAACGGCCCGCACGGTTTCACGCGCGCCCCCCAAAACTGCAATAAATGGCCCGTTCGTCATGGCGCCACACTAGCCTTCCCGCCCGGCCGCGCAACCATCTGTGCATGCGTCGTGCAATTGTCCCTCTTGTCGACACCCCGCTTTCGGGTTTACTCAGCGATATGACAGACGACATGACCCAAATCGATGACACCCGCGCCAAGCGCAATGTGGCCGTTCTGGTGGCTGCACAAGCCTTCCTAGGCTCGCAGATCACCATGATGTTCGTCGTCGCCGGACTGGCCGGGCAACAGATCACGCCTTTCGCCTGTCTCGCCACGCTGCCGATCTCGCTGATTGTTTTTGGGTCAATGACAACCGCGCCGTGGTTGTCGAACGTGATGCAGCGCTACGGGCGCAAAACCGGATTCATTCTGGGCGCATGCGGCGGCCTGATCGGGGCGGCCATCGGGGCCTATGCTTTGTCGGTCGGCAGCTTCTGGCTGTTTCTGGTCGGCAGCTACATGACAGGCATCTACATGTCGGCCCAGGGGTTCTATCGCTTCGCCGCAGCCGACACGGCCTCCGAGGCGTTCCGTCCCAAGGCCATTTCCTATGTCATGGCGGGCGGGTTGCTCTCGGCGATCATAGGGCCGCAGGTTGTCGGTTATGTGACAGGGTCCAGCGCAGACGCCACCGTGGCCCGCTATATCCCGATCTATTTCGTGGCGATGGCCTTCAACGTGGCGGGCATGCTGTTGTTCCTGCTTCTGGATATCCCCAAACCGCCGCCCCCCTCGGCCACTGACGGCCCGGGACGATCAAAGCGCGAATTGCTTGCCGATCCACGTATTCGCGTGGCGGTGATCTGTGCCGCCGTCTCCTATGCCTTGATGAATTTGGTGATGACGTCGACGCCGCTGGCCGTTGTGGGCTGCGGTTTTGGCGAACCGGACGCGGCCAATGTGGTCACGATCCATGTGTTGGCAATGTTCACGCCGTCATTCTTTACCGGCCACCTAATCACGCGCTTCGGCACGGAAAAAATCATGGGCCTTGGCTTGGCGATCCTCGGTGTGGCGGGCATTGTCGCTCTGCAAGGCGTTGATTTGATGAACTTCTACGCGGCGCTCTTCCTGTTGGGGATTGGCTGGAACTTTGGGTTTATCGGGGCGACCACGATGCTGGCGGGCGCGCATACGCCACAGGAACGCGGGCGGATGCAGGGCATGAACGACCTCATCGTCTTTGGCGGCGTCACGGTTGCCTCGCTCGCCTCCGGTGGCTTGATGAACTGCATTGGCGGCGATCCGGTCGAAGGCTGGGCAGCGGTGAACATCGCGATGGTGCCGTTTCTGGTCTTGGCGGGCGGGTCCCTGATCTGGCTGATTATGCGGCCCAAATCCGCGACAGCTTAGCGCCCGGTCAAAACCGCCCAACTCAATCGCAAAGGCGTCAGGCCAGCCAAAAGCCGACCATCGCCCACGACACTTGGGTCCCGTGTGACCTGATCCAATACCTTATCGACTCCGATGGCGGGCCACAGCGCCGGGCGTGCCGATTGGGGTATTCTTGGCCGCCTCAACCGACCTCTGGCACGGCGTGCCAGCGCAGCCACCCCGGCATGCGTTCCGTCAAGCAGGGGAATGCGCCCGGCTTCGGCCAAGGCAGGCACTGCGCGCAAGAACGCAGCACATGCCGCAGCAAAGGCCACATCACGCACGGCCGCCTCGGCCTCGATCGGTGCGCCAAGCAACTCGGCCGCCGTCCACATCAAATGCCCCGACGTTTGATCGAGATAGGCATCCATATGGGTCTGAACCTCGAATGCGTCCTTGTAGATATCCCACCGACGCGCGGCCACGGCCTCATCCAACCGCGCGGCCTGCGCCGGGCTCAACATGCCCGCCAGCGGCGTCGTGACTTCGTGTTTGCGCACCGCGCCACCTGCCCCGATTTCTTCCAGCGCATCACGCCACCATTGCAGGCGCATTTCGGCAATCATCGGCTCTTGGGTGACCCAAGGCGCGCGCGCCACTTCGACGTTGAACGCATAGAGGGGAAACAGGATATGACGCGCTGCCACAGGGGCGGCCATCACGGTACGAAACCGGTCCGGGTCGCCCTGCTCGACCACACGCGCGCATCCTGTGATGTCATCTGGCAGGCTCATGTCATTGATCCGCTCGCGGCGTGGGTCTTCGGTGTCATGCGCCCTCCCGCACCAGTTTCCACCGGATTGCGTCCAGCAAGGCTTCGAACGAGGCATCGACGATGTTGGCCGACACGCCGACGGTGGACCACCGCCGCCCATGGGCGTCTTCGCTGTCGATGATGACACGGGTCACGGCTTCGGTTCCACCTTGGGTAATGCGCACCTTGAAATCCACCAGACGAATGTCGTTCACAAAGGCCTGATAGCGGCCCAGATCCTTGGCCAGCGCTTTGGCGAGCGCATTCACCGGCCCGCGATCCGTGCCCTGTTCATCCATGGATTCCGACACCGAATGCATTTTTTGCCCGTCGACCTTGACGACCACGACCGCCTCGGAGAGTGACACCATGCGGTCTCGTTTGTTCTTGCGCCGCTCTATGGTCACCCGGTAGCGTTTGACCTCGAAATACTCCGGCAACAGGCCCAGTTCCTCACGTGCCAAAAGCTCGAAGGACGCTTGGGCCGTGTCATAGCTGTACCCTTCCGCCTCGCGCGCCTTGATCACATCCAATATGCGTGACAAGGCCGGATCCTTGGGCGCAACCTTCAGGCCCATATCCGCCAGACGGCGGCGCAGGTTGGATTGCCCGGCCTGATTCGACATTGGGATTATGCGTTCATTTCCAACCACATGCGGGTCGATATGTTCATAGGTCGTCGGATCCTTGAGGATCGCGCTGGCATGCAGGCCCGCCTTGTGCGCAAAAGCGGAGGCTCCCACGAATGCGGCCTGTTTCTGCGGCACCCGGTTCAGGATATCGTCCAGCATGCGGCTGATCCGCGTCAGTCCCTGCAAGGCGTCAAGGCTCACGCCGGTCTCGAACCGGCTGGCATAGGGCTCTTTCAGCAACAGGATCGGGATCAGCGCTGTCAGATTGGCATTGCCGCAACGTTCGCCGAGACCGTTGAGCGTGCCCTGGATCTGCCGCGCGCCTGCATCCACCGCCGCCAGCGACCCGGCCACGGCGTTTTCGGTGTCGTTATGGGTGTGGATCGCCACATGGTCTCCCGGAATGCCGGACGCGATGACAGCCGCCGTGATCCTGTGGATATCAGCGGGCAGCGTTCCCCCATTTGTGTCGCAGAGCGCCACCCAGCGTACGCCCGCGTCATAGGCCGCATGCACGGCCTTCAACGCATAATCGGGGTTCGATTTGTAGCCATCAAAGAAATGTTCCGCATCAAAAATTGCTTCGCGTCCCTGCGCCACGATGTGGGAAAAAGATTGAGCAATATTGGCGGTGTTTTCCTCCAGAGAGATCCCTAGCGCCGTTTTGACGTGAAAATCATGGGTCTTGCCCACCAAACAGACGCACGTCGTGTTCGCGTTCAGAACGGCGGCCAAAACATCGTCATTGCCGGCGCTGATACCTGCCCGCTTGGTCATGCCAAAGGCGGTGAAGGTCGCGCGGGTTTGGGGTGGCGTATCGAAGAATGCACTGTCCGTCGGATTGGCACCGGGCCATCCGCCTTCGATGTAATCGATCCCCAGCTTGTCGAGAGCCGCGGCGATCTGATGCTTTTCCTCGGCGGAGAACTGGACGCCCTGGGTTTGTTGTCCGTCGCGAAGCGTCGTGTCGAAAAGGGAGAGGCGTTCTTTCATACCCTTGCTCCTGAACCGGAATTATCCAACCGCAAAATGCCAACCGAACGAGGCGCGTGTCCGCAATCAAGGATCATGTCAGACCCTCCAGCTTTGCCGGATCAAAGTCAGGTCCGGGTGCCCATGTTGCACTGCCCCCGATATCCGTGACCTGTACGCCCGCTGAGTTTAGAAGGTCGCGCAAACGGTCAGCCTCGCCCCAGTTTTTTGCCGCGCGCGCAGCACCGCGTTCTTCGATCAGGCGGTCAATCACGGCTGGCACCCAATCCGCCATCTTGACGTCTTGCGACGGCGTGAGATCAACAAGACTCCAGTCCGCGACAAGCCCAAGCAACTCCAACGCATGTGCCAAAGGCACAAGCCCCTCGGCAGTGCGCGCCTTGGCCAACACATGCATACGCGCCAATGCGCCGGGTGTGTTCAAATCGTTGGACAGTGTTCCCAGCAGTTCGCCATCGCCGGACCATTGTCCCTCAGCCTTCAACTGTTTGACCATTTTTGGCGTATAACCATGCTTTTTGAGCACGTGCAGCCAGTCCATCAGAGTTTTGCTGCTCTCTTCGCGTTTCTTCTCCGTCCAATCCATCGGCTTGCGGTAATGCGTCGCCAACATCACAAAACGGATCACTTCGCCCGGCACGCCGTCTTCCAGCAAGTCGCGCACGGTGAAGAAGTTGCCCAAAGACTTGGACATCTTCTTGCCCTCGACCTGCAACATCTCGTTGTGCAACCACACATTGGCAAAGCCATGGCCCGCGCATTTCGACTGGGCAATCTCGTTCTCGTGGTGGGGAAACTGCAAATCGTTCCCACCGCCATGGATGTCAAACCTATCCCCCAGCAATTCATAGGCCATGGCAGAGCATTCGATATGCCAGCCCGGCCGCCCGCGTCCCCACGGACTGTCCCAGCCGGGCAAGTCATCTGACGACGGCTTCCACAGGACAAAATCCATCGGGTCTTCTTTGTAGGGTGCCACTTCAACCCGCGCGCCTGCGATCATATCATCGACGGATCGGCCCGACAGCGCCCCGTATTCCGAATATTTTCTGACCCGAAACAGCACATGACCCTCGTTTTCATAGGCGTACCCATCCTTGATCAACCCGTCGATCATCGCCACCATCTGCGCGATGTATTCCGTCGCGCGGGGCTCGTGATCGGGTCGCAAGGCCCCCAGTGCATCCATATCCGCATGATACCAGGCGATGGTCTCGTCCGTCCGCTCCGCCACCAGGTCTTCCAATGTGCCGGGCGCCCCCGCTTGCTGATGGGCCAATGCGGTCGCGTTGATCTTGTCATCCACATCCGTGAAATTGCGCACATAGGTGACATGATCGGCCCCGTAGGTATGACGCAACAACCGATAGAGCACGTCAAACACCAGAACCGGGCGCGCATTGCCCAGATGCGCCCGGTCATAAACCGTGGGCCCGCACAGATACATCCGCACATTTGCAGGGTCGATCGGAACGAACGGTTCCTTCTTGCGGGTCAATGTATTGTGCAGGGTAATCGTCATGGCCGTACTCGCGCATAGGGGTTGGCGCGGGCCTAGCAATTCTGAGATGTCATGGAAACAAAGAACCGGCCCGCTGAAGAAATCAGCAGATAATGCAGCAGCAAATGCAAATGGTCCGTATCATGGCTCAGCAGTAGCGCGCGCGATCCATGGTGGTCAACCCTTGTGTGATTGCGCGGCCCACTGCACGGTGATGCCATGACACGCGAGGACGTCGATACGTTCTGCGCCGCCTTGCCCGGTGCGCACTGGGCCAGCCACCACGACGGCGGTCTTGATGCTTGGAAAGTCGGAGGCAAAATGTTCGCCTGTATCGGCATGAAGGGCGACGGCGTCTCTGTGAAATGCCCGGATGTGGAAACCGCGCAGTTCCTGATCGAGATCGGCGCGGCACACAAAGCACCCTATTTCCATCGTTCTTGGGTTCGTGTGCCGCTCAAAGGCACAGGATCGCAGGAAATGACGGACCGAATCCATCGATCTTACGGACTCGTCCGGGCCGGCCTGACGACGAAGGTTCGGTCGACCCTCGGCGCTTGGCTGGACCAGACCTGACCCTTTGTGTTCTCAAGCACGTCAAGGCAACATTTCAGTGTCCGAACCGACAGCCCCACAGGAGCAAACGATCTAACGGTGTTGCGTTCAAACGTCGTGTTCCAGGCCGTCATCCCCTGCTTCATCTTGCCAGGTAAACTCCGGGGGAGGCGCGCAAGCGCCGGGGGCAGAGCCCCAATCCCTGTACCGGAAATCCGCTCATCGATTTGGGATGTTGACAAAACAGACGCCCTCTGACCCCTTGGCGAAACCATCTGAAGCCGGAGGCACCCATGGCCCTTTCAAAGCGCATCACGACCCTGACGGCGGGTGGCTCGGACGGTTGGGATGTGTTCATTCGCGCCCGCAAAATGATCGCCGCGGGCACACCTGTCACGGAACTGACCATTGGCGAACATGATATTCGTACGGCCGCACCAATCCTGCAGTCCATGCACCAAAGCGCTCTTGGTGGGCACACAGGGTACGCCATGGTACCGGGCACGGATACGCTGCGCGATACGGTGGCCAAACGCACCATGGAACGCACCGGCGTTCCAACCTCGCGGGACAACGTGCTGATTACACCGGGCGGACAATCCGCATTGTTCGCGGCCCATGCAGCGGCGTGCGATGCGGGTGACACGGCGCTCTATCTCGATCCCTATTACGCGACCTATCCCGGCACGTTGCGGGGGGTCGGAGCGATTCCACACGCGGTCCAGACACGGGCAGAAGACGCGTTTCAACCGCGCGCCAGCGATATCGAAGCTGCGGCACAAGGTGCCAAAAGCCTGCTGATCAACTCCCCCAACAACCCAACGGGAACGGTCTATTCGCGTGAAACCCTGCAAGGGATCGCGGAGGTTTGCCAGCGCCACGATCTGTGGCTGATTTCGGACGAAGTCTATGACAGCCAGGTTTGGGAAGGCGAACACATCAGCCCGCGTAGCTTGCCCGGTATGGCAGAGCGAACGCTGGTGGTCGGGTCCATGTCCAAAAGCCACGCCATGACAGGCTCTCGCTGCGGCTGGCTGATCGGGCCCGAGGAGGCCATCAACCACCTGATTACCTTCGCAACCCACACGACCTATGGCGTGCCCGGCTTTATTCAGGACGCAAGTGTCTTCGGCCTGGAACAGGGCACGTCGTTCGAAGACGCGGTTGGCGCACCTTTCCGGCGCAGGCGCGACATCGCGCAAAAGGTACTCGCAGAGCAAAACACTGTCGGCCTGATCCCTGCGCACGGGGCGATGTATCTGATGCTGGATGTCCGGGCGACCGGGCTCAGCGGGGACGCCTTTGCCAACGCGCTTCTGGACGCGGAACATATCGCGGTGATGCCCGGCGAAAGCTTTGGCGCGTCGGCTGCGGGGCACATTCGGGTCGCCATGACCATCGCCGATGATGATTTTGAACGCGCCCTGAGAACGCTGTGTGACTTCGCCGAACGGTATGCAACCTGACCCACGACCTGCGTAGATTTCGGCCGCGCGTCGGAGGTCGGAACATTCGGAATACAGACCGGCTCTTCAGCCTTCGTCCCTACGAATGCGTATACATCCCGCGCGGTCGGTCTGCGAAACCACAAATCTGAACATGTCGCAATTGAGACAGACAGGCCCGTTTGCGGCCTGCATCCTCTCGCTCATAAACGGAGCAACGACAGCGGAGAGGCTCTCGTGCAGGAAAGTCGCAGTAAAATCGCGCTCGTGACCCGAACCATCGGGGCAGACCGCGGTCGGGCCGCCCGCGGACGACCTTGAACGTCAGTGCGACAACAGTTGATTTCCCAGATGTTCAAACCCCGGATGCCCATGACATGAATGACCAAACCCCCCTGCGCTCTGGTGGTCGCGCCGCGCGCCGTGCGGCCCGCGCGGCCCCCCTTGCCGACCATTTGCGCCCCATACGTCCCGGTATGTCCGGCGGCACATACAACCCGCTCAGTGAACAGGATGTATTGCGAATTCACGTCGCGGCGCTCGATGCGCTGGAAAACATCGGCCTCGCCGACGCTCCCGACAGCGGCGTGGCCTACCTCACGGGTGCCGGCGCAATACAAGGCGAAGACGGTCGCATCCGGTTTCCGCGCGCGTTGGTCGAAGACACGATCGCCAAGGCGAACCGTAGCCTGACATTGCATGCGCGCAACCCGGTCCATGATCTGGAACTGTCGGGATCACGGGTCCACTACGGCACGGCGGGCGCTGCGGTACATCTGGTCGAAGCCAACGGACGCGCATACCGCGAATGCGGTGTGCAGGATTTGCACGACGCCGCTCGGATCTGCGACGTGCTCGACAATATCCATTTCGTCCAGCGCCCAATGGTATGCCGGGACATTTCAGACAATCTCGAAATGGATTACAATTCGATCTACGCCTGCGTTTCGGGCACCACCAAACATGTCGGCACCAGTTTTTCAGAACCGCAGCACGTGGCCCGGTCCATGGAATTGCTGCACATGATTGCGGGCGGGGAAGACAAATGGCGCGAACGGCCTTTTGTGAGCAACTCGAACTGCTTCGTGGTGCCGCCGATGAAATTCGCCACCGAATCCTGTTTGGTAATGGAAGAATGTATCAAATACGGCATGCCGGTCTTGCTTCTTTCGGCGGGTATGTCGGGTGCCACGGCCCCGTCTACCATCGCAGGCGCGATCGTGCAGGCAGTCGCGGAGTGTCTGGCCGGGTTGGTCTACGTCAACGCCGTCAAACCGGGCGCGCCCGCGATCTTTGGCACATGGCCCTTTGGGCTGGACCTGCGCACAGGCGCAATGACAGGCGGGTCTGGCGAGCAGGCACTGCTGACCGCCGGCTGCGCCCAGATGCACCGGTTCTATGACCTTCCGGGTGGGGCCGCCGCCGGGATTGCGGACAGTAAGCTGCCGGATATGCAGGCAGGATGGGAGCAAATGTGTTCGAACGTCATGGCCGGACTGGCCGGGCTGAACATGGTCTATGAAGCAGCTGGCATGCACGCCTCCCTGTTGGGCTTCTGCCACGAATCCCTGATCATGGGCGACGATATCATCGGTCAGGCCCTGCGCTGCGTGCGCGGCATCGAAGTGAACGACGAAACGCTGGCGCTGGATCAAATGGCGGACGTGACCATGAATGGCCCCGGCCACTATCTGGGCACGGGTCAAACCCTCAGCCGGATGCAAACCGATTGCGTGTATCCCAAGATGGGGGATCGGACTTCCCCCAAGGAGTGGGCGGAACTGGACAAACCCGATCTGGTCGCCAAGGCCACGGCCCGCAAGGAAGAAATCCTTGCCGACCGCCCTGCAGCCAGCCTCGATCCGTCCCTGGACGCAGCCATTCGGGCCAAGTTCAACATCCACCTGCCACAGCGTTAAACGAAGTCGGCGGAGGATGCCTCCGCCTTACGACGCCCATGCGTTATTGTCATTGAAAGAGGGGCAACTATCGGGCGCCGTGGCCATATCCTTCGTCGGATTGCGACACAGCGAAAATGCAAGGCCCGCTTCTGGGGGGAAACGGGCCTTACATACCCACGTTTCGGTCACTTCACTCACCAAGGATGGCAACGTCAGTTTCTGAAACGCAGTTTATCGCATCAACCGTCCGTTGCAGGCATCAATCCGGCTTCTTGCGCTGCCGCGACCTCGTCGGCATCCAGCGCACCATCAGCGTTCAGATCCATTGCCATAAAGCTGTCAGATGACATTTCAGGAAAGCTGGCCTGAACCTCGTCAATGGTCAGCACACCATCACCGTTCGCATCCAGACTGGATGCGACCTGGCTCATTGCCAGTGCTGGGATCGACATTGCCACCATAAAGGTCAAAGAGGCGATTTTGGTCATAAGTGAACTCCGTTCGTCATTGACATATGAGGGACCGTGAATGGCCGCCTCATTGTACTTGAGTACGCAAAGCCGGTTCGCATCCGCGCCCTTCTGGAACGCGCGGCAGCCTGCCGACCCCGCAGCCCCCCATGGGCAAGGCCTTGCCCAAAAAGCGGTGGTTCCCGACATAGGCGAAAACCCCCGGGCTGGTCAGATCACGCTGCGTCCCTCACTTTGGACCCATGTCCGATGTAAACCCGCTTATCCCCTTGATCCCCATGCTGACGCGGCGCGCCCGGCGTTTGTCTTCCGACCGAAACGAAGCCGAAGACCTCGTGCAGGACACGTTGCTCAAGCTGTGCCAAATGCTGCGGCGCGGACGGTCTGTTGATGATCTGGCGGCGTATGCAATGCGGGTTCTGCAAAACGAGGCACGGCGCGGCTGGCGCAGATTGGCTACGGAGGAACTGCTGGACACAGATGCGATAATACAGCCCGATGCATTGCTGCGGCTGGATTGCGCGGACACACTAGCGGCCGTCGCCGCCCTGCCCCAGCCGCAAAAGCAGTTGTTGGAGTTGGTCATCGACGGTGAAACATCACCGCGCACCATTGCTGCAAAAACCGGACTGCCGTTGGGGACAGTCATGTCCCGTCTGGCACGGGCCCGCGCAAAACTGCGCCTTACACTTGCGGACATATGAAGCGTTGTGACTGGGTCGGTGGGTGGGCGCATTTTGCGCACAGCGCAAAACAGACCCGTCCCCGAGCCAGGTTTCTCCGAACCCGTCGCGCCCGGTTGATGAGCGCTCCGGAAATCTCAGCTCGGGACCTATTCAATGTCCAAATTTACAATTGAGAGTTTTCCCAAAGCGCTTCCGGTCAGAATCGCGCGTTCGCAGCAGGTGAAATATAAGTGCCGGGAACCTGAAAGCCTCGGATAATTGCGCATCGATGGAACCAAATCACCCCCGCTGCGTTTACCAAATATATAAACCCGCATTCCCCAAGTAGATCTCTGATTTCGCTGTCTTGAACGTGATATTTTCTATATATATCATGGCGTTGGTTGCTGCGGAGGATGTGTTTCATGGATCACCCAGAGGGTGCGGGCTTGCAGCGGGCAGATCGTGTGGATTTTGACCCTCGCGTGCGGCTGGAATTCCGGGGCGCTCAGCTCAGTTCGGATGGCGGCCTTCTGGTGATGCGCGAGCTTGATGACGCGCTCGGTCTGTCCAATCTGGCGTCTGCTGCCCTGTGCGATAATCGCCGTGGCAAGAACACGATCCACCGGCTCGACGGGCTGTTTCGGCAATCGGTCTACGGCCGGTTGGCAGGATACGGGGACGTCAATGACGCCGACCGTCTCGCGCTCGATCCCGTGATGCGCCAGGTTGTCGGTGGCCGTGCCGTCGATGCGCATGCCGCATCCACGTCGCAGATGGGCCGGTTCGAGACCGAGGGACTGGCGACCGCAGAGAACCGGGCGGCTCTGTCTGA
>NZ_JAIMIA010000036.1 GCF_019966495.1 Tateyamaria pelophila
AGACGATGTCATCAAGCAGTACCTGGAATTACATTCCGACAAATGATGCCTCCGGCGTCAGCCGGTGGTCCTTCACTGGTCTCTCGATATGGCGCGCATCGCCGAGATCTGGCGGGCGGGCTGTATTATCCGGTCGGCGTTGCTCGGCACCTTTGCCGAAGCTTTTCGCACTGCGCTGCCGCATGGTCACATGATCCTGTCGCCCGCACTGGCTGCTCTGCTGGCGGATACCATTCCCGGGCTACGCCGCGTCGTCAGCGCGGCGATTTTGCGCGGCCAGCCGGTGCCTGCACTGGCTGCGGCGCTGAGTTGGCATGACAGCATGGCGCGTGCACGCGGGACTGCGGATATGATTCAGGGTTTACGCGATTTTTTCGGCGCACACGGGTTTGAACGCACGGATCGAGAGGGCGCGCATCATGGCCCTTGGAACGGGTGAACCGAAGGGATCGTAACGGTTGACCAACCGCAGGCATGGCGCACCGGGGTGCGCCTTACGGGGACTATGGCAGCCGCTTCATGCTAACTTGGGCGCTGGGCCTTTTACCTGTCGCGGCGCAATGTTTGCGTCGACCCATCGCACATGGATCGGCGTGAGACCTGTTGAGGACCCCGTAAGGCGGAGGCTCCTCCGCCTAACCTCTGGGCTTGGCCCGCAGGGTCGGGTCCGCTTGTGTCGGGTCCTCTGGCCAGGGATGTTTGGGGTATTGGCCGCGCATGTCCTTGCGCACGTCTTCGTAGGAGGTGGCCCAAAACCTCGGCAGGTCCGACGTCACCTGGACCGGGCGGCGCGCGGGAGAGAGCAACGTGATCTGTACAGGTTTGCGCCCTACCATCGGGTGCTGCGTGACGCCGAACATCTCTTGCAGGCGTACGGAAATGCCGGGTACTTCCTCGGCGTAGTCAATGGGCACCTTCCGTCCCAACGGCGTTTTGAAATGCCCCGGCACAGCCCGGTCCAGCGCTTGCATTTGGTCCCAGCCCAACAGGCTTTGCAGTGCTGGCAGAATATCAAACGCCTTCCAATCGGCCGTTGATCGTACGCCACCCAAATGCGGCAGCAGCCAGTCTTCCACCGTGTCCAGCAAAGCCGTTTCACTCAGATCGGGGAAACCATCCTCCATCAGGGCCGCCCGTTTGATCAGCCTTTGCGCTGCCGGGGTAGGCTTGAGACCGAGCTGCCGGACCCCGTCCAACATGGCGCGGGCGATGGCATCCTCGGTCGCATCCTTCCAGCTGCGGTCTTCCAATATCAACGCGCCAAAACGCAGTTGGGAGCGGGTCAGAACACGTCCCTCCCGGCGTGACCACACACAAAGGTTCTGCCAGGTGATCTGATCGCCAAAGAGATCTTCCAGCTCATCCTGCCCCAATATAGCCGCCTGGCGAATGCGCGCCTCGCGGGGGTCCCCGTCAAGATCTGTCGCAACGATCAGCCGCTGACCCGCCAGCGCGTCCCCCGCCGGCATCGCTGCGCCCTTGCCGCCGGAAAGCACATATCGGGGCGCATCGCCGGAACGGCGCAGCCCGATGCGGTCGGGATAGGCCAGTGCCGCCATCGCGGCCGTACTGAGTTTGACGCCCGTGTTGCCGCGCCGCAGCCGTTTGGCTTCGTCGCGGATGCGCTGCACCGTGCCGCGATGCACGCGACCCTCAAAGGCGCGGGGGTCTGCAATCGCGCGCAACCGCAGCGTCAGGTCAGTGCCCTGGTTGCGCATCGGGTCACGCTCGGCCAGCAAGGCGGCAAGGGTCGCGGCCTGATCCCCCGCGGTTTCCAGCATATGCGCCAGACGTGGATGCAGGGGCTGGCGGGCCAGGGCCTTGCCATGCTCCGTGATGCGTCCGTTTTCGTCCAGCGCGCCGAGCATCCGCAGGACTGCACGTGCTTCGGCCAACCGCCCGGCATGGGGCGGTGTGACGAACCGCAGGCTGTCTTCGCTGCCGCCCCACATGGCCAGTTCCAATGCAAAGGCACCAAGGTCACCGGCTTCGATCTCCGGCGGGGGAAAGGCGGCCAGCGCGCCGTCTTCGCCGCGTGTCCAGAGCTTGTAGGCGACACCGGGGGCGACACGGCCCGCGCGCCCCGCCCGCTGGGTCGCTTCGGCCCGGGTTACCCGTTCGGTGATCAGCCGCGACATGCCGGAGGACGGGTCAAAGCGCGCGCGCCGCGACCGCCCGCCATCGACGACGATACGGATGTCGGGAATGGTCAGGGAAGTTTCTGCAATGGAGGTGGCCAGCACGATCTTGCGCGCGGCGCTGGGCGCAATCGCGGCCCGTTGTGCTTTGAAATCCATCGCACCGAACAGCGGGTGGATCGGCACAGGTCCGGTTTTTCCTTCCAGTAACGCGGCTGTGCGCCTGATTTCGCCCTCACCCGGCAAGAACGCCAGAAGACTGCCCTCGGCCTCGGACAGGGCGTGCAGGATGAGGTCCGAAACGCTGGCCTCGAACCGCTGGTCCTTGGGCGATGGTTTGGGCAACCACTGGGCCGTCACTTCAAAGCTTTTGCCTTCCGACGTCAGGATCGGGGCCCGCATGACGTCGGCCACGGGGCCTGCGTCCAATGTGGCAGACATCGCGAGCAAGATCAGGTCTTCGCGCAGCGCATCGGCGACTTCGAGACAGAGCGCCAACCCCAGATCGGCATTGAGCGAGCGTTCGTGAAATTCATCAAATATCACCGCCCCGATGCCCGGCAGGTCAGGATCGGATTGCAACATGCGGGTCAGAATGCCTTCGGTCACCACTTCGATCCGCGTTTGTGGGCTTACGGTGCTGTCGCCCCGGATGCGGTAACCGACGGTCTGGCCGGTTTTTTCACCCAAGGTCGCGGCCATGCGGTCGGCAGCGGCGCGGGCGGCCAGGCGGCGCGGCTCCAGCATCAGGATTTTGCCCCGCGTCAGGCCCGCTTCAAGCATCGCCAACGGCACGCGGGTCGTTTTCCCGGCCCCGGGAGGGGCTTGCAGCACCGCGCGGCCATCACGGCGCAGGCTCTCCAGCACCTCAGGGAGGATCGCATCGATGGGCAAGGGGTCTGTGGGCGTCATGGCGCGCCTTATGGCCCATGTCAGCGCGCGCGCCAACACTGGACATTTGCCCGCCGCTTTCCCAAAAACAGGTCGACACAGAAAAGGCAGACCGATGGACACAACCGATTTGGCGACACGCATCGCAGCGGGCGAGAGGCGCGCTCTGGCGCGCGGCATCACGCTGGTTGAAAGCACGCGCGCCGATCAGCGCGCGCAGGCGGCCGAGGTGCTGACCGCGTTGCCGCGGGATCGTCAGGCGCTGCGCATCGGGTTGTCGGGAACACCGGGCGTGGGCAAGTCGACCTTTATCGAGACATTCGGGATGATGCTGGTGGCAAAGGGCCTGCGCGTGGCGGTGCTGGCGGTCGACCCGTCGTCGGCGCGATCAGGCGGATCGATCCTGGGTGACAAGACACGCATGGACCGGCTGAGCCGCGAGGCGAACGCCTTTATCCGGCCGTCACCCAGCCAGACCCATCTGGGCGGCGTGGCACGCCGCACCCGCGAGGCGGTGACCTTGTGCGAAGGGGCGGGGTTCGACGTGGTACTGATTGAAACCGTTGGTGTGGGACAATCGGAAACCGTCGTGGCACAGATGGCCGACCTGTTCTTGCTGTTGCTGGCGCCTGCCGGTGGCGACGAGTTGCAGGGCGTCAAACGGGGCATCATGGAAATGGCGGACATGATCCTGATCAACAAGGCCGATGGGGACCTGAAACCGGCGGCCACGCGCACCTGCGCGGATTATGCGGGTGCACTGCGGTTGTTGCGAAAACGACCCCAGGACCCGGACGGTTTTCCCAAGGCCCGGATGGTGTCGGCCCTGCACGAAGACGGCATCCTCGCGGCCTGGGACGAGATGCAAAGCCTTGCCGAATGGCGCCGCGATGCCGGATTTTTCGAAGGAACACGCGCCGAGCAGGCGCGCTATTGGTTCGAGCAGGACGTGCGCGCGGCGCTTTTGGCGCAGCTGGACACCGCAAGCGCGCGGGCCAGGATGGCAGAGCTCGGCACTGCCGTCGCTGACGGGACGCTCGACCCTGCCGTTGCGGCAACGCGTATGCTGGCGCATCTGACGGCTGAAAAGGGGGGCTGATCCACGCCATTGCGGGTTGACCCTGCCCGCGATTCCCCCTAAAGCCCGCAAACGAATTTTAGCATGCGTGGGCGAGGTGCCGCGCGGTCGTCGTTTTACAACCGGGCTCGCGGGGGTAACACGACAGACAGATGAAGAGGATAACCCAATGTCGCGTGTATGCGAACTGACCGGTAAAGGCCCTATGGTTGGCAACAATGTCAGCCACGCGAAAAACAGAACGCGCCGGCGCTTTTTGCCTAACCTGAATGACGTCACGCTGCAGTCCGAGACGCTGGGCCGCGGTATCAAGATGCGGATTTCTGCATCCGCGTTGCGCTCGGTTGATCACCGTGGTGGTCTTGACGCCTACCTTGCGAAGGCAAAAGACACTGAGTTGTCGGCCAATGCGCAAAAAGTGAAAAAAGAGATCGCCAAGGCACAAGCGGCAGTCGCTTAAGCCTTGTTTGGTACTGAATTGACGTGGCCCTGTCTGCACTATGCAGGCGGGGCCGTTTCGTTTGGTCGCAGTTGCACTGCTGTTCGCGCGGCAATACATTATCTCCATGAAACGCGCAGTCCTTGCCCTTTTCCTGAGTCTTGCGCTGGCTCTGACCAGCCATAGCATCGCTGTGGCGAAATCTGCGCCTGCGGCTGTGGATCAGATTGTCATATGCAGCGGGTTTGGGGCGACGGTGATCTACACCGATGCTGATGGCCAACCCACGTCTGCACCACATCTTTGCCCCGACTGTATCGTTCATCTGGATGCAGGTATCTTGCCCGCATTCGACATGTCGCCCGAGGCACTTGTCGTTTCAACCCATCTGACTGTTCGGACAGATGATGCTGTCATCCGTGCAAAACCATTGCCAAACCGACCGGTCCGCGCCCCGCCTTCCTTTTTCTGAACCGCTCAGAATAATTTCAGATACCAAAGGAAGACCAACATGTCTTATCGTTCGCTTTTCGCGGTAGCTTGCGCTGCCACCCTGATCGCCATTCCTGCATGGGCCGACGGCATCAAGATCATGGACCCCTATGCCCGTGCTGCAAATCCCAATGCGAAATCCGGAGCTGCGTTCATGATGCTGACCAACGACAGCGGCCAGGACGATCGCCTGATCGCAGCGCGCTCCGATGTTGCCAAACGTGTCGAACTGCACACCCATATCGAAACCGGTGATGGCGTGATGCAGATGACTGAAATCGAGGGCGGTATTGTACTTCCCGCGGGAGCTACGCACCACATGATGCGGGGCGCGGATCACGTTATGCTGATGGGCCTGACCGGACCGCTGGAGCAGGATGCGGAGATCGAAGTAATCCTTGTGTTCGAGCGGGCCGGAGAAGTGGCCGTCACCATTCCCGTCGACAATGAACGCAAGCCTGCGAAAGGCGCGCATGGCGGGTAAAGTTGCGCGACCCGAGGACTGGCGGGGGCGGAGGATGCCTCCGCCTTACGGGTTTCGATTGCCCCGCTGTGCATGACAGGCTAAACGCCGCGCCATGAAACAACGCCCCTATCGCAATTTTTATGGCCGCCTCAAGGGCAAGACCCTGAAAGACAGTCAAAAGACCTATCTCGCCGAAGATCTGGCGGCCTTGTCGCCGGGTCCGGTGTCCTGGGAAGAAAACCCGGAGCGCACAGCGCTCGACCTTGGCGCACTGTTTGACGGCAAGCCGGTCTGGCTTGAGGTCGGCTTTGGCGGAGGCGAGCATCTGGTGCATCAGGCCGCCCGGAACCCTGATGTGGGGATCATCGGTGCGGAGCCCTACATCAATGGCGTGGCGATGTTGCTGGGCAAGATCCGGCGTGCGGGCGTCGATAACCTGGCCGTGCATCCCGGTGACGCCCGCGATCTGATGGACGTGCTGCCTGATGCCAGCATTGACCGCGCATTTCTGTTGTATCCCGACCCATGGCCCAAGGCGCGCCATCACCGCCGCCGCTTTGTGACACCGGAGCATCTGGGCCCTCTTGCACGGGTGATGAAGCCCGGAGCCATGCTGCGTGTGGCCACGGACATCCCTGATTACGTGCGTCAAACCCTCGAAGAGGTACCGGGCCAGGGCTTCGACTGGACGGCCGAAACCCCCGCCGACTGGCGCGCCCCGTGGGACGATTGGCTGAGCACGCGCTATGAGCAGAAGGCGTTGCGCGAGGGGCGAACGCCGCACTACCTGACCTTTCTCCGAAAGGACTGACAGGGCGAATTTGGGTGTGTCTGGTCGATCTGGCCCCGTAAGGCGGGCGTGTCGCCCGCCCACTCTGGACGAGGGCAAATCGAACGGTTAGGTGTGCGCCCACATCAATCACCCGCAAGAATGAGCGTGCATATGTCCAGCCACGGCGATCCGATCCCCATGACATCCGCGGCCTGCGGTCCCCTCAGTGGGACAGCGCAGGTCCCCGGTGACAAATCCATCTCGCATCGGTCTCTGATCCTCGGCGCGCTGTGTGTCGGCGAAACGACGATCAGCGGCCTGCTCGAAGGGCAGGATGTGCTGGATACCGCCAAGGCGATGCGGGCCTTCGGCGCTGAGGTCACCAATCACGGAGACGGCAATTGGTCGGTCCATGGTGTCGGCGTCGGCGGTTTTGCCGAGCCGGATCAGGTGATTGATTGCGGCAATTCCGGCACTGGCGTGCGTCTGATCATGGGGGTGATGGCGACGTCTCCGATCACGGCGACCTTTACCGGCGACGCGAGCCTCAACAAGCGCCCCATGGCGCGGATCACCGACCCGCTGGCGCTCTTTGGCACGCAATCCGTTGGCCGCTCGGGCGGGCGTCTGCCAATGACGCTCGTGGGCGCGGCCGAGCCCGTGCCCGTGCGCTACACCGTGCCTGTGCCATCCGCGCAGGTCAAATCCGCCGTGCTCTTTGCGGGCCTCAATGCGCCCGGCGAAACGGTCGTGATCGAAGCCGAAGCCACCCGCGACCACACCGAGCGCATGCTGGCTGGCTTTGGCGCCGAGATTACCACCGAAGTCACCGAAGCGGGCCGCGTAATCACGCTCAAAGGTCAGCCTGAACTGACGCCGCAACACATTGACGTGCCGCGCGATCCGTCCTCGGCGGCCTTTCCGGTCTGTGCGGCGCTGATCGTGCCGGGGTCTGACGTGCTGGTGCCGACCATTGGCCTCAACCCCACACGGGCCGGGCTTTTTGAAACGCTGCGCGAGATGGGGGCGGATCTGACCTATGAAAATGAGCGTAGCGAAGGCGGTGAACCGGTGGCCGACCTGCGCGCGCGCTTTTCGCCCAACCTCAAGGGGATCGAAGTGCCCGCGCACCGCGCGGCGAGCATGATCGACGAATACCCCGTCCTGTCCGTCGTCGCATCCTTTGCCAGCGGCAAGACCCACATGCCGGGCGTAAAGGAATTGCGGGTCAAGGAAAGCGACCGCATCGACGCGATGGCCGTGGGCCTGCGGGCCGCGGGCGTCACGGTTGAAGACGGGCCGGACTGGTGGACCGTCACGGCCCTTGGCCATGGCAACGTGGCGGGCGGTGCGACCTGCGCCAGCCACCTCGATCACCGCATTGCCATGGCGTTTCTGGTGATGGGTATGGCGACCAACGCGCCCATGTCCGTTGACGACGGCGGACCGATCGCCACATCTTTCCCGATCTTCGAAACTCTGATGGCCGACCTCGGGGCGCGGCTCAGCCGGACGTGATGCGCAGCCGGGTGATCCTGTGGGTGTTGGGCGTGGTTGCGGCGCTGCTGTATCTGCGTGTAGCCTATTTTTCCTTTTCGACACTGGCGGCGGATCTGGACTGCTGCATTGGGCCGGAGATGCGGTTCTGGGGATACGGCGCAGAGACATTTGCCCGGTGTTTTGCCAAGGTTCCGGAGACGGTTGTCTTGAAATACCAGGCCATTCTGTTGGGCGCCGATCGTCTGTTGGCGGTTGCACTGTCCGCTTTCCTGGTGCTTTGGTCCATCCGGTCGCGTGTTTGGATCGCTGTGGGTGCGGCATTGGCTTACGGAGTGTCTGACTGGTTCGAAAACGCGTTTCTGGTGTCAGCCCTGGCAGGTGACACGGCTTCAATCGGTCTGGCGTCGCTGTTGACGATGTCCAAGTTTGCGTGTTTGTCCTTGGTCATCGGGGCGCATATATGGGTTGCCCGCCACAACCGGAGCGACAGATGACAGAACCATTCACCGTTGCCATTGATGGGCCTGCGGCGGCGGGCAAAGGGACCGTGTCGCGTGCTGTTGCGGCGCATTTCGGGTTTGCGCATCTTGATACCGGGCTGCTCTACCGCGCGGTGGGCGCACAGGTCCTGCAAGGGACAAATGCGATTGACGCTGCACACGCGCTGATGCCGGAGGCGTTGGAAGATCCGAGCCTGCGCACCGCTGCCGTCGCGCAGGCCGCGAGCAAAGTGGCCGTCATTCCCCAGGTGCGCGCGGCACTTGTGGATTTTCAACGCGCCTTCGCCAGACGGGCAGGCGGCGCCGTTCTTGACGGGCGCGACATCGGCACGGTGGTTGTGCCCCAGGCCGAAGCCCAGCTTTTTGTAACCGCCAGTGCCGAGGTGCGGGCCAAACGGCGTTGGACCGAATTGAAAGAACGCGGCGAAGATGCGGATTTCGAGCAGGTGCTGGAAGACGTCCGGATCAGGGACGCACGCGATACAGAGCGCGCAACTGCCCCCCTCAGGCCAAGCGAGCGAGCGTACATTCTGGATACATCGCACATGAGTATCGACGCCGCAGTGGCCGCCGCAATCGCGCAGGTCGAGGCCAAGCGTAGCGGCCTGAGATAGTCGGCGACAGCCTAAGTTCTTGAATTATTGCACTGACCGGACGTGGCTCTGAAATATCTGCACAGAACCTTGGGCAGACATATGTCGCATTCAGCAGCGTCAGGCTGCGGTGAACAGCGCGCCAGCATGTTTGCATCCGTTCAGATTTCCGCGCGTGACAGATGCGGATCGTCGTATGCGCGCGTGCTGTTCGTTCCGAAGGGAAGCTTGAATACTACATCGATCACCGCGAATTTCTTGACAAGGTTCAGACTGACGATCTTGAAACTGATCACACGTATCCCAAGCCGTTGACCTATATGATTTTGCAGAGCTACCGGGTCCGACAAAAGGTCAGGATCGACCTCGTCGAGCGTAACCGTGACGACGCGTGTGCCGCGCATCAGGGCCGGATGATCGATGACATAGACGCTGAGCAGGGTGAGGCCCGATATTGCGATGATGTTTGCTGTGGGCGATCCTTCGATCGAACAGATGACCGCGATTGCGACAGCGCCGAAGAAATACGCGATTTCTATGCGGCCGATCTGTACCGATCGCAGGCTGAACAGGGCAAGGATGGCAAACAGCCCAAAGCCGGCCGCCAACCCGAACTCAACACTTGCAAGTTTTCCAAGAACCGCGAAAGCGAAGATGTTGAACATCGCAGCCGTCGTGACAAGGGTACGGTCCCCATGGCGGCGATAGTACAGTCCGAATATCAGGACTGCCATTGCAACAACATTGATCGCAAACCGTAACGCCAAATCGGCAAGGTCAGCAAATTGGGTCACTCTTTGTCTTTTCTGGTCACCATTTAATCTTGTCCAAAGGTGACAGTGTCATATTATCGCTACAATTCAACTGTCCATTGAAAATGCCCGCCGGACCGGCGAAAACCGGCCTGACGACGTGCGGTTTGTGACGTGCAACCCCTTTGCGGCGCGTCCTGATCCGCTGGCACCGGGCGAAGCCAAATTAAAACAGAACAACAGCGCTTTGCCGCACAGGGAATGTGATAACCGAGCGTTGCCCGCGCCTTGATCGGCCGCGGCTGGGGCGCACATGAACCGGCAGCTTTCCGAAGGTGGTAAACAGACTAAGCCGTCGTCAGGCGTCGTGTGCGCCGTCGGCGAGCGATTTCACAAAGGCCAGGACATCCGCCACGCTGTCGCCCGCCGCGATCCTGCTGACGATGGCTGAGCCTACGACGGCCCCGTCCGCCACCGATGCAATCGCGCGTGATTTCTCGGGCGTATTGATGCCAAAGCCGACGATGATCGGCAGATCGGTTGCGGCCTTGATCCGCGCGACTTCCGGTGCAACATCGACGGCATCGGCTTCGGCGGCACCGGTGATGCCGGTGATCGACACGTAATATACGAAACCGGACGTGTTTTGCAGCACGCGGGGCAGGCGCTTGTCATCTGTGGTCGGTGTGGCCAGACGGATGAAATTCAACCCTGCCGCCTGCGCCGGAATGCACAGCTCGCTGTCTTCTTCGGGCGGCAGGTCGACCACGATCAGACCGTCGATCCCCGCCGCTTTGGCGTCTATCAGAAACTTGTCGACCCCGTGGGAGTAGATCGGGTTATAGTAGCCCATCAGCACGATTGGCGTCGTATCGTCCTCTTCGCGAAACGCCCGCGCGAGGGCCAGCGTCTTCTTGAGCGTCATGCCGCCTTCCAGCGCACGTTGACCGGCCAGTTGGATCGTGGGGCCATCTGCCATCGGATCGGTGAATGGCAGACCCAATTCGATCACATCCACACCGGCCCCCGGCAATCCCCGCACGATTTCAAGCGAGCGGTCAAAATCCGGGTCGCCCGCCATCACATAAGAAACAAACGCCTTGCGGCCAGCAGCGGCAAGAGCTTGGAATTTGGCGTCGATCCGGGTCATGGGCGTCTCCTACAGGTCGGCCCTCAACTGCCCCAGAGCGACACGAAAGGCAAGCGTCCTCGGAACGGGAAATCCTGGCGACGCGGCGACGTGGTCATCCCTTGCCTCTGGACCTCCCCTTTCTTCTGCTTGACGGTCCGTTTCATCGGTCACCCGTCGATTGCATTCACCCGTCGCCGTCTTGCGCCTGTCCACGGGCCTGCTAGAAGCGGCGCAACCTCGAAAAGGATGTTCGCGATGGGTTTCAAAATGGGAATTGTGGGTCTGCCGAATGTTGGCAAGTCGACCCTGTTCAACGCGCTGACCAAAACGGCAGCGGCGCAGGCGGCCAACTTTCCGTTCTGCACGATTGAACCGAATGTGGGCGAGGTGGCCGTGCCCGACGCACGGCTGGACAAACTGGCCGCGATTGCATCGTCAAAATCCATCATTCCCACGCGCATGACCTTTGTCGACATCGCAGGGCTGGTCAAAGGCGCGTCCAAGGGCGAAGGCCTGGGCAACCAGTTTCTGGCAAACATCCGCGAAGTGGACGCCATCGCCCACGTGCTGCGCTGTTTCGAGGACGGGGACGTGACCCATGTCGAAGGCCGCGTTGATCCGGTGGCCGACGCCGAAACCATTGAGACCGAACTGATGCTGGCCGATATCGAAAGCATCGAGAAGCGCCTGCAAAACATCGTGCGCAAGGTGCGCGGGGGCGACAAGGAAGCGGTACAGCAAGAGCGCCTCATGCGTGCCGCCCTTGCCGTTCTCGAAGACGGCCAGCCCGCGCGGACCGTGGACGTGGACGCCGAAGACGAAAAAGCGTGGAAGATGCTGCAACTTCTGACGACCAAGCCCGTGCTTTACGTTTGCAACGTGGGCGAAGCCGAAGCCGCTGAAGGCAACGCATTGTCAGAGGCCGTGGCTGCAATGGCCGCAGCGCAGGGCAATGCCCACGTGGTGATCTCGGCCCAGATCGAAGAAGAGATCAGCCAGTTGGAGCCGGAGGAAGCCCAGATGTTCCTTGAGGAAATGGGCCTGACCGAGGCGGGCCTCGACCGGCTGATCCGCGCAGGCTACGAATTGCTGCACCTTGAGACGTACTTTACCGTTGGCCCCAAAGAGGCACGCGCCTGGACGGTACCCGCAGGCACATCCGCGCCCAAGGCGGCGGGCGTGATCCACGGCGACTTCGAAAAAGGCTTCATCCGCGCCGAAACCATCGCCTATGACGATTTTGTCACGCTGGGCGGCGAAGGCCCGTCAAAAGAGGCCGGCAAAATGCGGGCCGAGGGCAAGGCGTATGTGGTGAAAGACGGCGACGTGCTGCACTTTTTGTTTAATACGTGAGAGGTCAAAGGGTCGCTTCCCGGTTTGCGATTTTTGTCAGGATCCGGTCTGTTATCCCGATATAGTGATCCGCACCTGCGTCAACGTATACCTCGCGGGCTGCATTTACGTAGGCCCGCGCCTGTTCCAGATGCGACGCGTCCTTGGTCTTGCCAAAGAACGCTATCGAAACATTCGCCAAGTTCCCTTGAACCATGGCCCAGTCCAGCGGGACCTTTTCGCGGGTCCGTTCCAGCAGGGCGTTTTCATAGGCTGTGACGGCGGCGTCCAACCTGTCTGGGCCGCTTTCGCGCTCCCCGAGGGTTTGCAGCACAGCGCCGAGGTTATTCTGTGTCCTGGCCCATTGCAGTGGGACCTTTTCGCGGGTCCGTTCCAGCAGAGCATTTTCATAGGCTGTGACGGCGGCGTCCAACCTGTCTGGGCCGCTTTCGCGTTCCCCGAGGGTTTGCAGCGCATTGCCGAGGTTATTCTGTGTCGTGGCCCAGTTCAGCGGGGCCTTTTCGCGGGTCCATTCCAGCAGGGCGTTTTCAAAGGCTGTGACGGCGGCGTCCAGCCTGTCGGTGCCGCTTTCGCGTTCCCCAAGAGTTCGCAGCGCAGCGCCGAGGTTATTCTGTGTCATGGCCCAATCCAGCGGGACCTTTTCGCGGGTCCGTTCCAGCAGGGCGTTTTCATAGGCGGTGACGGCGGCGTCCAACCTGTCGGTGCCGCTTTCGCGTTCCCCGAGGGTTTTCAGCGCAGTGCCGAGGTTCATCTGTGTCATGGCCCAGTCCAGCGGCACCCTGTCACGTGTCCATTGCAGCAGGGCGTTTTCATAGGCTGTGACAGCAGCGTCCAACCTGTCGGTGTCGCTTTCGCGTTCCCCGAGGGTTCGCAGCGCAGCGCCCAAATCGTTCAGGGCCGTGCCACGCTCGTCAGATGTTGTAGCGCGGTTGTGGACGTGGTTGGCCAGAGCAATGGCGAGTTCACTGTCCAGAGTGACGCCCCTGTCCCGTCCGCGTTCGTAGTATTCTTTCCATAAGGTCCGCAAAGCCTGAAACGTCGCCAGACCACCCGCCGCATGATCGGCCTGCGCAATCAGCAAACGCGCGGCGCGTTCGATGTCTCCGGCCAGTTTCGCAATGTTCACGCCGCTTTCCAGCAGCCGGGCCTTTGCCGCCTCTGCATCCTCCAGCGCCGCATCAATCGCCGCGTTCGCGCTGGCGTAATCCCCCGTCGCCGACAACTCTGCCACCCGCGCCAGTACCGTATCGACAAAATCACCATGGTTGGAGCGCATGTGCCCTTCGGCCTGCACCTTGACCGCAATCTCCATCGCGTTTTCCAGATCACGCCAGGCTTGGCCGAGGTCATCGGTCTTGGCCGAGATGCGGGCGGCCAGTTGCGTGATGGCCTGCGGTGTAATGCCAGCGGCGTGCAGGCGGGTGTCGGCGCCTTGGGCCTCCACCATGTCCATCAATTTGGAAAGTTTGTTATCGTGTTGCGTTGATCGAGCAAGCAGTTCGGCATCGTTTGCCTCGCTCTGTGTTCTAGGCGGCAGCAAGGGTGAGAGGGTGGCCCTCAACAGCGCCTCGTAGGCGTCCAGCACGGCCGTTTCGCGGTATTCCGGCACATTGCTTTCATCCTGCACCCTTTTCCGCATATGGGCGGCGACCGATGCAGCGTTCATATCTCCGCTGGCAAAATCTGTGCGTCCGGGTAGAAAGCTGTCCAGCATCAGAACGATTTGTTTTTCGATGTTGGGGTGCAGAGCAGCCGCCTCAAGGTGGTTGGTCAGGGCGGTCAGGCAGTCCCGTTCCATATCGGTGCGTGCGGACGGCCTGAGCGCGAGCGCAGACAGTGTCGCGCTCATTGCCGTCGCTACCCCTCCGGTCGAGGCGATGTCCACGGCTTGCGTCACCAACTGCCCGCAACACGCCGCCACGTTGACGCCGTGTACAACCTTTTCCACCATACCGCACCCTTTCGCCCCTCAAGGCTACTGCGGAGGCTGTCAGGATCAACCTTAATCTGATGTGCAAAACCCAGTTGGCCATCCAAGGCCGCAACTATAGGTCTATGCTGAATTTTGCAGTCAACGGGGCCTGAAACGCGCTGTGATGTTCCCCCATGACGGTCTCGTGATAGTCGGTGGTATAGGCGCCGTACATATGATGGGCTTTCCACACACCGGCTTCGAGACTGAAAGGGACATGCAATCGCCACCAAGGCGCGTTGACAGTGTCGGGGCGCGTCACTTTACATCCCGTGATCGCCCAACCGGTATGGTCCCAAGCCCGGGAATGAAAGGATTACGGTTCGAGACGCGCACCGTCGATTTCCTCAATATGCGCAAAAATGCCATATTGCAGCGCCTCTGCGCTGATCAACGCCTCGGGCCCGGTTCCACAATAGAGTGCAGTGGCGTCAGGGCTGAGGTGATTGCGAATGGTTCTGCCATTGCCGTTTCCTGTTGGCTCGATCTACAGGCTGAGAATCGCTTCACGCTCGGGATTCTTGCCGCTCATTCCGCCCAGGCCAAACGGTAAAGAACGTGTTCGCCTTCCAGTCCCTTGAGGGTCACGCTGACGGCGTCGGTAAAAGCGAAATCGCTGGATCCGCCGATCATTGCGCGGGTGGCGTCGGAGACACGGGTTTCGTTCGGTGCGGCGAAGGCGGCCACGCGGGCGGCCTTGTTGACAACGCTGCCCAGAAAATCGCCGTTGGCCTCAACCACGTCGCCGGTATGGATGCCGATGCGCAGCTGTAAATGCGGCTCGGATTTGGAGGCCGCCATGCGTGTCATGATGGTTTGCGCCGCCTGCATGGCCGAACTGGCCGAGGCGAAGGTGGACAAAGTGCCATCGCCAAGGGATTTGACAAAGGTCCCGCCCAAACCGGTCACGCATTCGGTGAGGCTTGCCACGTGATCGGTGACGATCCGGCTCCACTTTGCGTCGCCTGTGGCCGCGGCCAGTGCGGTGCTGTCGACGATATCGGTGAACATGACGGACGCGATACCCGTGCGGCCCAGATCGACCCCGGCGCTGTGCACGGCGGCGGCGAGCTTTTCGAGATTGGGAGAGGTGTAGCCCATCGATTCCATATTGGGCTTGGGATTGGAATTGTGCACATGGACCACGCGCCAGACGGCATTTTCCAGCGAAAAGACAAGGGTGCTGCGAAACCGAACGCGCATGTCGGCGTCCGGCGAATAGACGGTGAAGGTGGCATAGGCCCATCCGACCGGACCGGCCTCGAACCCGCTGGCTTCCATGTCTTCGAGTTCAAGAACGACCTGATGCTCGGTGAAGGCTCCGAACATCTCGCGCACGTCGTTGCCGGTAAAAATTTCGCCCTCGTCGGATCCGATATAGGTGACGCTGTCCGAGTGGGAGAACAGTTTGACAATGGCTTCGGAGTTCCGTCCGGCATAGGTTTTCAACCAGCGCCTTGCGATGGCGGCCAGCTCGGGTGACGGTGTGAAAGGGTCGGTCATGTGGGCCCCTCCAGGCTGGGGTATCGTGGATGCGCAGCGCTTGGCGATGTGGGCCACCGGGTCATGTTGATCACAGTACGATCGGTTGCATGACCTGCGGTTCAATCACGTTGACACCCGGCAGGCCCGATTTGAGCGCCGCCGCGTCCTGTTCGAGCAGCGGAAAGGTCCGGTAGTGGCAGGGAATCAAGGTGTCGAAATTGAAATACCGTTTCGCGGCATAGGCCGCCCCGGCCATGTCCATGGTGTAGTGTCCGCCGGCGGACAGGATGCCAATGGTCGGTTTGTGGTAGTCCCCGATCCAGTCCATATCCGCCATGATCCCGGTATCGCCAGACAGGTAGATCGTTTTGCCTTCACCCTTGAGGATGAACCCGGCTTCTTGCCCCATGTAGACGCCGCGTCCGTCCACGGCCATCGAGGACGAATGGCTTGCCGGGACCATGGTGACGCTCACATCGCCAAGCTGGATTGTACCGCCCATGTTGAAGCCGTTGCCTTCGACCGCGCCGAGGGATGTGAGGTGCGCCGATAGCTCAAAAATGGCCGAAACCGGGAGGTCCTTGTCGCGGCTGAGTTGGACCACATCGGTCGTGTGATCGAAGTGCCCGTGGGTGACGAGGATCTGGGTGGCATCCGCGATGGCGTTGGCCACCTGATCTTCGGGCAGCATCGGGTTGCCGTTGATCCACGGATCGACCAGCAAAACCTGATCTGCGAGTTCGATGCGAAAGCTGCCATGGCCGAGCCAGATGATGTTCATTGCGTTTGCTCCTCATTTTGTCCGACCTTAGCGCGGTTTGCGTGCTATGGGAGCCTCCGGCGGGGATTTTTTAGGAACAGAGAAACACGGACCTGTGGCGTAAGGCCGTTAGCTCTCGCATAGGGGTTGGGCTCGGGCGCCGGTCAGCTTGGCGGCCTTGGTTGCGTTCGGTTTGCTCTGTTCTGAACGCTGTGATGCCGCGAAGACCGATCAGTGGGTATCGCTGTCAGGTGTCGGAGACCTGATGTACCTCGATCACGTTGCCTTCGGGATCGTAAAAAAGATCTGGTGCCAGCCTGCTACCGCACGGTTGCCCCAATCGGCATAGGCGATGCCCTGTGCCTCAAGATGCGCAATGAACGCGGCGAGATCATCGGTGCGGTAGGCGATATGGCCATGACTGACGGGATTGACCAACTGTCCGGAGTTGAACCCGGCCAGAGGATCTTTTTGGGCCAGATGCGTCTGGATCGCGCCATCGGTGACAAAGGCCACGTCGCCCGCGTAGCCCTGCTTCTTCTCCAGCGTCGGCAATCCTTCGGTTTCTGTCTCTAACCCCAGAACGTCGCGATAAAACCTTTCCATCCGCGCCACGTTGTCCGTGACCAGGTTCACATGGTGTAGTGTCAGCTTCATGGCTTTGTCCCTTTGTTTGGTCAAATCTGTGCCAAAGACCGCGTGCCTGCAAGGGCGGAGGCTTGAAGGTGCGCGATACGCGCGCTAAAGCCCCAAGAGACGTAAATTGAGGTTCCTCATGTCCATCGATGAAAGCACCGCCGCCCGCGTGGCGAAACTGGCCCGGATCAAGGTCGAACCCGAGGCGCTTCCCGCGCTTGCGGCTGAGTTCAACACGATCCTCGGCTTTATCGAACAGTTGAGCGAAGTGGATGTGGAAGGCGTTGAGCCGATGACATCTGTGACGCCGCAGCGCCTCAAGCGCCGAGCCGACGTTGTGACCGACGGAGATCAGCAAGAGCGCGTGCTGGCCAATGCGCCCGATGCGCGCGAAGGATTTTTTGCCGTGCCGAAGGTGGTTGAATAATGGGTGAATTGAACAAACTGGGTCTGGCCGAGGCGCGTGATGCGCTACGCGTGGGCGATGTGACATCTGTTGAGCTGACCGAGGCCTGTCTGGCCGAGATCGAGGGCGCAGGTGCGCTGAACGCCTTTGTCCACGATACACCTGATATCGCGCGTGCACAGGCGGCTGCGGCTGACGCGCGGATCGCTGCGGGCGATGCCCCTGCCATGTGCGGTTTGCCCATCGGAATCAAGGACCTGTTCTGTACCAAGGGGGTCCCAAGTCAGGCAGGATCGCGAATCCTGGAGGGCTTCTTGCCGGAATACGAATCCACCGTCAGCCAGAACCTTCTGGACGCAGGCGCGGTGATGCTGGGCAAGCTGAACATGGATGAATTCGCCATGGGTTCGTCCAACGAAACATCGGTTTATGGCAATGCGGTCAACCCATGGCGTCGCGGCAATGATACGGCTGAACTGACACCGGGCGGATCGTCGGGCGGCTCTGCGTCTGCTGTCGCTGCCGACCTGTGTCTGGCCGCCACCGGCACCGATACCGGCGGCTCGATCCGGCAGCCTGCGGCGTTCACGGGCATTACCGGGATCAAACCGACCTACGGGCGTTGTTCGCGCTGGGGTGTCGTGGCCTTTGCCTCGTCCCTCGACCAGGCCGGGCCGATGACCAAGTCGGTGCGCGATGCAGCGATCATGCTCGAGGCGATGTGTGGGCATGACCCGAAAGACAGCACCAGTGCGGATCTTCCCGTGCCGAATTTCGAAGCAATGCTGACGGGGGATATCAAGGGCAAGAAAATCGGCATCCCCAAGGAATACCGCATGGACGGTATGCCGACGGAGATTGAAACGCTGTGGGCCGACGGCGCGGCGATGTTGCGCGATGCCGGGGCCGAGATTGTCGACATCTCTCTGCCCCATACGCAATACGCGCTGCCCGCCTATTACGTGATTGCGCCGGCGGAGGCGTCTTCGAACCTCGCGCGCTATGACGGCGTGCGGTACGGGCACCGGGCCAAGCTGGATCATGGCGATGGCATCACAGAGATGTATGAAAAGACCCGTGCCGAAGGGTTCGGAGCCGAAGTCCAGCGCCGAGTGATGATCGGGACCTATGTTCTGTCGGCCGGGTTCTACGACGCCTACTACAACCGGGCGCGCAAGGTCCGCACCCTGATCAAGCGCGACTTCGAGAACGTGTTTGCCACGGGCATCGATGCGATCCTGACGCCTGCAACGCCGTCTGCCGCGTTTGGGTTGGGCGAGGCGTCGGATGATCCTGTACAAATGTACCTCAACGACGTGTTCACGGTGACTGTGAACATGGCGGGCCTGCCGGGTATCGCGGTGCCTGCGGGCATGGATGGTCAAGGGCTGCCCCTCGGGCTCCAGCTGATCGGCCGACCTTGGGAAGAGGGTGATTTGCTGAACACCGCTTATGCGCTTGAAGCCCGGGCGGGGTTTGTGGCCAAGCCACAAAAATGGTGGTAAAACGTCCTCGATCAGACCTGACAATGGCAGAGCAGAAATGAGTATTCGCAAGTTTATGATGATGGGTGCGGTAGCCGGTCTGGCAGCGTGCCAACCTGCGGTGCCCGACAGCGGGGCAGGTGCCTATGACAGTGGGAGAGGCGTCGGATTTGATGACCCCTCGACGCTGGCGGCCCGACAGGCGCGGGACGCACAGTTGGCGACCTCCACCGTTGTCCCGAATGCACCAGCGGTATCCGGTGAACCCTTGTCGGCGCTCAGAACGCCTGTTCCACAACCCACCCAGCGCAGCGCACGCGCCGTCTATGATCCTCAGAGCCTCGACGCAGAACTGGCAGCCGGAACGAATTCCGGCGTTGCGGTTGTGAATGCGAGCCCCTCCAACGCGGCGCCTGTGTTCCAGAGCAATCCCGCCATCTCGGATGAAAACAGCTTTGATGCCGTGTCGGGGCGCGAAACCATTGCCAGTGACGCCGCCCGCGTTCAGTCCAATCGCGCGCAATATCAGATCGTGCAACCAACGGACCTGCCTCAACGATCGGGCGACGCGCAACCAAACGTGGTTCAATATGCGTTGCAGACAAACCATCCCAAGGGAACCAAAGTTTACCAACGCCTCAACATCGCATCGGTCTCCGGTCTGATGCGCAGTTGCGCGCGATATGCTTCGGCAGACGAGGCACAGATCGACTTCCTCGCGCGTGGCGGGCCGGAGCGCGATCGGCGCGGTCTTGACCCGGATGGCGATGGATATGCCTGCGACTGGGATCCGGCCCCATTCCGCCCGAACTCCGGCGGCTGATCCGCGGATGGTTGCGGTGCACCAGTTTGCGTCGCCCAATTGCGGGGTTCGCCGGAACGGGCTGGTGCCGCGTTACGTGGTTCTGCACTATACGGCAATGGCCTCCGCCGAGGCCGCGATTGACCGGCTTTGCGATCCCAAAGCCGAAGTATCCGCCCATTATGTCATTTGTAAATCCGGGCGGATCATCCAACTCGTCGGCGAAGGGCTACGGTCGTGGCATGCGGGTGCTGGCGAGTGGCACGGGCTGCAAGACATGAATTCACGGTCCATCGGGATCGAGTTGGACAATGACGGGCAGGGCCCCTTTACGCCAGCGCTGATGAAAAGCCTCGAAACATTGTTGGCCAGAATGCTCGCGGCATGGGATATCCCGCCGCAAAATGTCATCGGTCATTCTGACATGGCACCGGGTCGAAAATGTGACCCGGGCGCCTTTTTCGATTGGGCGCGATTGGAAACAAAAGGGCTCGCCGCGCCATCAGGAAAGACATTGCCACCACACGTCCCCGATGCGGCCCTCTTTCGCAAGATGGCGCGGGCGTGTGGGTACACAGCCGATGTCGGTGACAATGACTTGCTTGCCGCTGTCCGCCTGAGATATCGGCAGAACGCGTCCGGTCCTTTGGAAGCTGCCGACTTTACCCCGTTGAGCGATGGCGCCCGCACATAGACGATCCCCCTTCATCTTGCCAGTTAAACTCCCGCCGGAGGCTCCCGAACCCTCTGCAGGTACGACGGCCCATTGACGCGCCCCCTGTTCACGCCGTAAGGCGAGCCACGCGCGGAGCGGTGGATGGCCGCTTTGGCAGGGCAACCTGACAGAGAGGAAAGTCCGGACTCCAGAAAGCAACGGTGCCGGGTAACGCCCGGGCGGGGCAACCCGACGGAAAGCGCCACAGAAAAGAAACCGCCTTTCGCGCCCGTGCTACGGGTGCTGGGGTAAGGGTGAAACGGTGGAGTAAGAGCCCACCGCCGGGCTGGTAACAGACCGGGCATGGCAAGCCCCACCGGGAGCAATGCCAAATAGGGACCGCGTGCCGGGCAACCGGCGGGGCTGCTTTTGCCTCAGCAGGTCCGGGTTGGCAGCTAGAGGGGTGTTGGTAACAGCATCCCGAGAGGAATGGTCATCTCGGGCGGAGCGATCCGCCTATGACAGAATCCGGCTTATAGCCTCTCCGCGCGTGTCTATGCCAGGGTCAGGGTGAATTCATAAGCTTTTCCCGTGTCCCGTGGCAGGTGATGCGAAACACTTTGCCATCTGGTTCGCAGGTTTGCCGCGCGCTGTGACATGATCGTCACCAAACATCAGTTTCTTGCCGCCGACCTGTTCCGGGAATGCAGCCTAAGTTGTTATCGGTTAAAAGCCCTCCGCAACAGCAGGACGCGACGTGGCGAATGTGACCTTAAACACGATGCCGTAAATCAGAGAAGTTTTCCTAAAGATGTCTTCCCAATATACGTATCAAAGACCCTGACCTTATCAATTTGACGCAAAAAAGTCAGTTTTGCCGGTCTTTTTCAGCTTTGGATGCGGTCATTTGAAAAAAGCGCGTTGACTCCGAATACACAACCGATAGAAGCCGAGTCTGACACTTTTGCACGCGTGCGTGCCCCGAGGAGAACTCAGATGGCCAAGCCAACCACGATCAAAATTCGCCTGAACTCGACCGCAGGCACCGGCCACTTTTATGTGACCAAAAAGAACGCGCGGACGATGACTGAAAAAATGTCAATCAAGAAGTATGACCCCGTTGTGCGCAAACATGTTGAGTACAAGGAAGGCAAGATCAAGTAAGATCGCCTGCCATTTTTGTATTTCAAAGGCCGCGCCGCAAGGACGCGGCTTTTGTCGTTCGGAGACCAGACTTGGCATGCAGAGGTGTCACATGCGTCGGGTGATGATTGTTGGCGGATCAGGCTCGGGCAAGAGCACACTGGCGCGCGCGCTGGGCAGGCGGATGGGCTTGCCGGTTTATCACATGGATCATATTCACTGGCGGCCGGGCTGGGATCCTCGCCTGAGAGCGGCTCGTCGCGCGATGGCCCTTGAGATCGAGGCGCGTGACACCTGGATTTTCGAAGGTGGGTTTTCGACCACATATGCAAACCGTCTGTCGCGTGCCGATACCCTGATTTGGCTGGACTTACCTGTCGGGTTGCGACTGTGGCGCGTGACACGACGCCTCGTCGAGAACTATGGGCAGCGCCGCCCCGATATGGCCGAAGGCTGCGTAGAGGGTATCCACAGCGAGACCTGGGCCTTCTACCGTTGGATCTGGGACACGCGGCGCACGGGCCCAAACCGCCTCGCCGCGCTGGTTGCAGATGCGCCGGAGCAGGTGTCGATCCACCATCTGACAACACGCGTTCAGGTGCGTCGGTTCATGGAAGCCGTGTAAATCAAAATCGCACGTCGACCATGGCGGACCTGGCAGCGGTCGACAGGGTGCTGCTCCGAACGTGCCCAAATCTGCGCAAGGTGAATTATCCGGGGACCTTGCTTGTCACTGGCTTGCTTATCATCAGCCGGGCACAGTCTGCGTTTTTGGGGGCGGCACCAATTGCGTCGGTTTTATTGGATGGTGTCATCTTTAGGGTCGGTCGTTGGAGCATGACCGCAAAGACCGCATGCAGAGCAAATCCGTCACGAAGCAACAGATTATCGCGCGTTGCATCCCCGGTGTCGGGGGGCGTTGCTGTTTCACTGGTTTGGCAAGGTCCGCGCGGCTGGAATGCGTGTATGAAAAGCTGGGCGATCCGAATGGCAGAGCCGTCTTATCATGCGGTGGGCTTCGAGACGATTGCGCCGATGGATGTCGCCGTTAAAGGTGGCATTTCCGTCGATACAGATGACCTGTTTGCTCTGGGAGGTCAGGGCGCACCGAGGGTGCGCCTTACTGTCAGGTCACACATCGTTCATTCGTTTGTTCCCGGCGCGTTTGCGGGTGCGCCTGCGAGTGTCGTGTAGCGCCGCGCTTGGGTGTCTCGGTCAAAGTGGAGAACCCGGTCCATGTCTGGGTAGGTGACTTGGTCGGCAGGCGCGCGCGTCCCGATCACCATATATCGAACTGGCTCCCGGCTGCGGTTTTCCATGCAATGACTTTGGGGCTCTCCGGCTTTCCAGCACGCAGCGTCTCCGGGATAAAGCGTTGTCTCGATCCGGTCCTCAATGAGTGTTGCGGAGCCGGACAGGATTAACACCATTTCGTCTTCATTTGCGTGCCAATGTGCATGGGAGGAAAACGAGCCGGGTGGCAGTTCTTCGACAAAAGCGCCGAACTGCGTCAGACCGGCGCTGTCACTGATCAACTCTGCCCGATAGGGACCGAGCGCGCTGTTCTGACCGCCGCTATCTATTTTGGCGCTGCCCTTTTTTATGACTGTCATTCAGTATCCTCCTGCACGGGAACGAAAAGGGGCCGGTCGCAATGACCGGCCCCTTTCGAGCAGCTTATACCAAGGCGTGCTACTCTTGCTGACCCATGAACATCAGCAGGAATTGGAACATGTTCAGGAAGGCAATGTAGAGGCTCAAAGCACCGTCAATTGCCGCTTTGTCCAACCATTCCTGATCACCGTGCGCCGCATGCGCCACATAGGTGTTTTTGATTTCTTGCGTGTAGAACGCCGTCAGACCCGCGAAGATCAGAACGCCCAGAGCGGAGATCGCGAACATCATCGCAGGGGACTGCAGGAAGATGTTGATGATCATCGCGACGATCAGACCGATGACACCCATCATCAGGAATGTGCCCATGCCGCTCAGGTCTTTCTTGGTCGTGTAACCGTAAAGGCTCAGACCCGCAAAGGCGATTGCGGTGACAAGGAACGTCTGGGTAATCGAGTAGGGTGTGAACACCAGAAAGATCGAGCTCATCGACACGCCCATGACGGCCGCGAAGATGAAGAAGCCCAATTGCACAGCAGCCGCCGAGCCACGACGCATCAACGCGCCCCAGCCAAACAGAATGAAGGCCAGTGGTGCAAACATGACGACCCATTTTAGCGGTGTCGCAAAGAGAAGCGTGCCCAAGCCCGTCAGGTATTGGCCCTCACGAAGCGCTATGGTTGCGCCTGCCGGATCGGATGTGACCGCAAGCCCCGCGATAGCCCACGCCGCAGCAGCGGTGATAAGCATGCCGACAGACATGGTGCCGTACACTTTATTCATATGGGCGCGCAGCCCTACGTCGATCTGGGCGGCGCGTGTTCCGGCCGCCGACCGGATCGTATTCAACTCAGCCATTGTTGACCTCCAAATTGATACATTATGCCCGACAGGTTTGTCCTGACGGTCGCGGATTTCCGCCCGCTCATGCGCTAATATCGTGTCAGAAGGGCTCCCTTTCAAGGGTTTTTCACCATTGACACGCCGATCCGACCAAAGAATCCGACGCTTTTTGTCATAAATTATGAAATCTATCCGTACCGGCCACAGGTTTCTCTTGCTGAACGTGAGTTTACAGGCACTTGGCAGATCGATTTCACCCCTTCGCGTGCATTGGCCTGAGGGGTGAATGCATGTTGATCAAGCGCTTTGCACAGACATTCCGGCTCGGCCCCTTCGATCGGTGCGGGACTGTCCATTGCGCGGACAGCGTCAGGGAACCATTTGCTGGTTTAGGCGCTTCGGATGGCGTCGTCGACACTGACAGCGACCGGGCGACTGGCGCGCAGGTCGATGCTGGTCCGAATGTCCTCACGCTGCTTGAGGAAGCCGAACCGCCATTTCTTGACCAAATCAATCACGACAGGATTTTGCCACAACTGCCGCCACAGCGGACTGGCCTGTATCGGGGCGGCCACATAACATGTGTACAACGCAATCGTTTGGTTGTGACTTGGCGCGTTTGGCTCGAGCGACTCGGCACGACTGCATGCGGTAAAGGCAGGGAGCAGCGTGAAATGCGCGGGGCATTGGGCCGATTTCCGCGCGATCGGCGGATTTTCGCGTTTGGCCAAGAACTGCCGAAAACACAGGGATTTTCGCTACTTACGGGATGTTCAACCAAAAATTGAATGAATCGTCGAGTGACTAAGCTATTGATTGCAAATACAGAATGTATACTGTCATTCGTGTGGGGGATTGTGATACTTCAATTTCTCAGTTGGATCGTCGACGCATTTTTTGATCGGACGCGCACTTTTTATGGCAGCAGACCCACCGCACATGTCTGCCTCGGTCGGATTGCGTTGTTTTTAAAAAACGATCGAAATATGGTTTGAGGGCTGCAACGTCGGGTGACTTCCGGATCGACTGTTTATTTTGGCAGCGTTTGAATTCGGTGTAAAAGGCTCTTGAGTGAGCCATGTATTTGAGAGAGTTGAGAATTTAGATGGCACATATCGTGGACACTCATGTGGGAAAACGTATCCGTCAACGGCGCTGGCTCATTGGTATGACCCAGCAAAAACTGGCTGATATGGTTGGCATCAAGTTTCAGCAGATCCAGAAATATGAGACCGGGGCCAATCGCGTAAGTGCGTCCCGGCTTTGGGACATCGGGGAAGCGATGGGTGTTCCTGTGTCTTTCTTTTTCGAGGGTTTGAACGACGGGGCGGGTCACGTCGCGGCTGATGGCGGAACACAGGCGCCACCTGATATGCTCGGAGACAAGGAAGCAATGGACCTTGTCCGCAGCTACTACGCAATTCCCGAAAATCAACGCCGGCGGTTGTTTGAGCTGGCCCGTGTCCTGAGCGACGTCGCCTGAGTCCGAGAGGGGCGGGGCTTGCGCCATCCGGCCTCCTCTGGCACCTCGGTGTGATGACATATGAAATTGATGAGCTGACGGACGTAGCCAACGCGATGGCAGATGCCGCGCGTGCGGCAATCTTGCCGCATTTCCGCCGCACTGATCTCGTGGCAGACAATAAACTGGCGGATGGGTACGACCCCGTCACGGTTGCGGATCGCGCGGCCGAACAGGCGATGCGCGCTGTTTTGGCCCGGCGGCGGCCTCAGGATGCAATCGTCGGAGAAGAGTTCGGCGCGACCGAAGGGTCCAGCGGTCTGACATGGGTGCTTGACCCGATCGATGGCACGCGCGGCTTTGTGTCCGGGACACCGACCTGGGGCGTTCTGATCGCAGTCGGGCCGGATAGCGGTCCGATCCTGGGGATCATTGACCAGCCCTATATCGGCGAGCGGTTCGTGGGTAGCGCCGGTGCGGCCCATTTGGTTGGCCCACACGGATCTGGCCCCATTCGCACCCGCCCGCCGCGTGCCTTGTCCGCCGCGACCCTGTTCACAACCTTCCCGGAAGTCGGGGCTGCTCAGGATCGTGCAGGGTTCGAGGCCGTGGCCGCCAAGGTGCAGTTGGTGCGCTACGGTATGGATTGCTATGCCTATGCGCTGGTTGCGGCAGGTCAGGTTGATCTCGTGATCGAGGCAGGTTTGAACAGCTATGACATTCAGGCCCCGATTGCGTTGATTGAAGCCGCCGGTGGCGTGGTCACCGACTGGGATGGGAAACCCGTCCATCAAGGAGGGCGTGTGCTGGCCGCCGCCAATCTTGAGATTCACCGGGCGGCGCTTGATATTCTGAGGGAGACAGCATGACAGAGTGGCTGATCAAGAACGCGTCACATGTCGTGACGATGGACGATGACCGCCGGGAGTTGGAACATGCGGATATCCTGATACGGAATGGCGTGATTGCGGATATCGGACCTGGATTGACGACTGTTGGTGAAACGGTTCTGGCGCAGGGCTGTGTGGTGACGCCCGGTCTCGTGAATACGCATCATCATCTCTATCAAACTCTGACGCGAGCGGTACCCGCCGCACAGGACGCGCTGTTGTTCGGATGGCTGCAAACGCTCTATCCGATCTGGGCGCGGTTCACGCCCGAGCACATGTCTGTTTCGGCCCAGATCGGACTGGCGGAGCTTGCGCTCTCGGGATGTACCCTGAGTTCGGACCACTTGTATCTCTACCCAAACGGGAGTCGTCTCGAAGACACCATCCACGCCGCCGACATCGTGGGGCTGCGGTTTCATCCTACCCGCGGAGCGATGAGCATTGGCGAAAGCGATGGGGGATTGCCACCCGACAGCCTGGTCGAATCCGAAGCTGCCATATTGGAGGACTGCATCCGGGTCATCGACGCCTTTCACGACCCCGCACCCGGTGCGATGTGCCGTGTCGGTGTGGCGCCGTGCTCGCCTTTTTCGGTCAGTCGGGACTTGATGCGAGATGCCGCAGTGCTGGCCCGAGAAAAGGGCGTCATGATGCATACGCATCTGGCGGAAAATGATGAAGATATCGCATACTCGTTGGAGAAGTTCGGCTGTCGCCCGGGCCAGTATGCGCAGGATCTCGGCTGGACAGGTCCGGATGTCTGGCATGCGCACTGTGTGAAACTGGATGCCACTGAAATTGCTCTTTTCGCGGAAACCGGTACGGGTGTCGCGCATTGCCCCTGTTCAAACTGCCGTCTTGGGTCGGGCATCGCACCGGTTCGGGCGATGCGTGACGCAGGTGTTCCGGTATCTATTGGCGTCGACGGGTCGGCAAGCAATGATGCCAGCAATCTGGTGGCCGAAGCGCGCCAGGCCATGCTCTTGCAACGGGTTGTTAACGGTGCGGATGCTATGAGCGTCCGTGAAGCTTTGGAGATTGCGACTCGCGGTGGCGCAAATGTGCTTGGTCGGCCGGATTGTGGCAGGATTTCTCTCGGATCCCGCGCCGATATTGCAATATGGGACGTCTCGGGCATAGAGGCGGCAGGCAGCTGGGATCCTGCCGCGTTGTTGTTGTCTGGGCCCACTACCGTGCGTGATCTTTTTGTCGAAGGGCGACAGGTGGTGCGGGATGGGCAAATGACGACATTTGACCTCGGCGCTGCTATGGAGCGTCAGTCCGTGCTCGCGCGGCAATTGAGTGAAGGAACGTAATGCGGACTATCTTTCTGAGCACTATTCTATTGATGTTGGCGGGGATAGCTGCGGCAGATGCAAATGCGCTTGCGGCAGTGAATGCGGAACGCAGCGCAAAGGGGCGTGCGGCGCTCGTCTATGATGACCGCCTTGAAGCCGCAGCGCTTGCCCATGCGCGTGACATGGCAGCGCGCAATTTCATGAGTCACACCGGATCCGACGGCTCGACCCTTGCGAAGCGTCTGAAACGTGCGGGCTACAAATACTGCTTTGGAGCTGAAAACATTGCGGTTGGGCAGCCGAATTTGTCACGTGCTATGGTGGCATGGATGAATTCGAGCGGGCATCGCAAAAACATCCTGAGCCGCAAGGCAGAGGCCATGGGTTTCGCGCGCGCGCAGGGAAATCGTTGGGTGATGGTGTTCGGCGCGCAGTGCTAGTTTCCGTTTTCCGGCCCGGAAAACGGCCGGAAACTGCGTCAGTTTCCACTGCCTTCAGCGTTTCAAACCTTGCGCCTGTTAAGCCAACGTCGTCGTTGCGAATTAAAGCGTTCGTATAGAAGAGCGCTCAATTGTAGCAGGATTTTCGAATGTATGAGAGTGCCAAACCCGGATTGGCTCTGCACCTCGATGTTCTTCGGAGTGAGCCATGACGTGCATTTACGATTTGCCGCAAACAGTCCGGAGGACCGTGGCAAAGTTCGGGCGTTTGAGTTCATGATGCTGCCGTTACTGGTTCGGGTCCGACCGTAACGATCTGCATTAATACAGATTTAAGCGCAAAGCCGGGTGCGCACTTATGCCCGTTTGGCCGAGCTGTTCGTGTCGTCCTGAATCGAATGTGTACGGCCTTGAGCCTCCGGGCCCCGACGTCCTGTCAATCTTGGAATGCGTCGAGATGGTTCGGCTTTACAGGTCAAATCAGAATTTTGGTCTGCCGCTCAAACGGTCGTTTATCACTTATCCAGATCAGATTGCAGTATAGCCCAGTCGATGCAGTTGTATCCGCGGAAGCCCCCTCGTATGGTCGCGGCGCATCAGGGGGCAGCCATGTCGGATGAAATCGAAAAAGACTCGGAAAATGCGGATGACAATGCCTACACGCTGGGCCGCAAAGACGTTGCTTCCATTCTGTATGCCGTCGATATCGAAGATCGCGAACAACTGACCAAGCTGATGGAGCCGCTTCACGCGGCTGACATTGCAGACCTACTGGAACAGATCAATGCCTTTGATCGGTCGCGCCTTATTCGCCTCTATGACCGTGAATTCGATGGGGACATCCTGTCGGAACTCGACGAGTCGATCCGTGAGGAAGTCATTTCCGTCTTGCGGCCTTCTGTATTGGCTGAAGCTGTACGGGATCTGGATAGCGACGATGTTGTCGATCTGATCGAGGATCTGGGGGATGCCCAGCAAGAGGCAATCCTGGACGCGTTGGAAGACGCGGATCGGGCCCTCGTTGAGCAATCGTTGTCCTTCCCCGAATACTCGGCCGGGCGTCTGATGCAGCGCGAGGTCGTCATGGCGCCGGAGCATTGGACCGTGGGCGAGGCCATTGACCGACTGCGCAACGCCGACGAGGACGAACTGCCGACACAGTTTTATCATATCGTTCTGGTTGATCCGCGCCTGCATCCGGTCGGAAATGTCACCCTTGGCAAGTTGATGCGCTCGCGCCGCGACGTCATGCTGATTGATTTGGTCGAAGATACATTTCAGGTCATTCCGGCCAATCAGGACGAGAGCGATGTTGCCTATGCGTTTAACCAATATCATTTGATCTCGGCACCTGTTGTCGATGATGAAGGCCGGTTGATCGGTCTGATCACCATTGATGATGCCATGGCCGTGCTGGATGAAGAGCATGAGGAAGATATCCTGCTTCTGGGGGGCGTGGGGGAGGAATCGGCGCTGTCGGACAATGTGCGCGAAACCACGCGTCAGCGGCTGCCGTGGCTGGCTGTCAACCTGTTTACAGCGATCCTCGCGTCCCTTGTGATCGCACAATTCGAGGTTATTCTGGCGCAGATCGTGGCGTTGGCCGTCTTGATGCCTATTGTTGCCTCCATGGGCGGCAATGCGGGGACACAATCGCTCACGGTGGCGGTTCGTGCCTTGGCCACCAAGGATTTGACCGGAGCCAACGTGTGGCGGGTGATCCGGCGCGAAGTCATTGTAGGTCTTATCAATGGGATGGTCTTTGCCGTCGTGATGAGCATCATCGGCATGGTCTGGTTCGGATCGCCCGCCCTTGGATATGTGATAGGCATGGCGATGGTCATCAACCTTGTGGTGGCGGGACTGGCGGGCACTGCAATTCCCGTAATCCTGGACCGCGTCGGCATTGATCCGGCCTTGGCGTCTGGCGCTTTCGTGACCACGGTGACGGATGTCGTCGGATTTTTCGCCTTCCTTGGTCTTGCCGCGATCGTGCTGTTGTGAGCCGCTGGGACGACGCTGTTGCGGGCTGCGCCGCAATGCGCCCCGCCCACCGTCCCTTAGGCGCTGCACCATGGATTTGAAGGCCCAAAAGGATGCCGCGCGCAAACTGGCATTTGCGGCGCGCAAGGCCGCTTTCGATCTGGATGCGGGCGGCGGTGCGGGCCTTTTGTCATCGGTTCTGGCAGGCTATCGCGGCGTTCCGATCGCAGGATACATGCCTATAAGGTCAGAGATCGATCCGCTGCCTGCGATGTGTGAAGCCGCGGCACACGGTCCTGTCGCGGTGCCTGTCATCATGGCGCCGGGTCAACCGTTACGTTTTTCACGCTGGACACCGGATTGCGCCTTGCGTGCGGGGCCCTTCGGGACGCAGCTGCCGGAGGTAGATGATTTCATCACCCCTGAAATTCTTATCGTACCCTTGGTGGCGTTCACACGAACCGGTGGTCGCCTTGGCTATGGCGGTGGGTTTTATGATCGCACGCTCGAGCAGTTGCGTGCCAACCGGGCGACCCTCGCCATTGGATTTGCCTATGGCGCCCAGGCTGCTGACGCATTGCCGCTTGAAAAGACCGATCAGCCGCTCGACATGATTGTCACCGACACTGAGGTCATAGACATTGCCTGTGGCCCTGTCTGATTGCGCCATGGCAGTGACTTGTTGATGTATTGATTGGACGAAGTGTGCGTTGTCTCTTGCCGAACAGGTAGGCGCGCACTAGGCCTTTCCTTATGAATATTCTGTTTTTGGGTGACGTGATGGGCCGTGCCGGTCGTCAGGCGATCACCGATCATCTGCCGCGTTTGCGCGCTGACTGGAACCTGGATTTTGTTGTGGTCAACGGAGAAAATGCCACGTCCGGCATGGGGCTGTCCGGTGCGCATGCCAAGGCCTTGCTGGCGGCCGGGGCGGATTGCGTGACCTTGGGTGACCATGCGTTCGACCAAAAGGACATGCTGCAATTCATTGAACACGAGCCCCGGGTCATCCGGCCCTTGAACTTTTCCAAGGCGTCTCCCGGCAAGGGCGCGCGACTTTTCCCAACCCGAAACGGCAAGCAGGTGCTTGTGACACAGGCTTTGGGGCAGGTGTTTATGAAGCGGCCCTTTGATGATCCGTTTTCCGCTCTTGAGACGGTATTTCGCGCTCATCCTTTGGGGGCGCAGGCGGATGCGGTGATCGTCGATTTTCATTGTGAGGCGACATCGGAAAAAATGGCCATGGGCCATTGGTGTGACGGACGGGCCAGCCTCATGGTGGGCACCCACACCCATGTACCGACCAGCGACGCGATGATCTTGTCGAAGGGCTGTGCATACTTGAGCGATGCAGGCATGTGCGGGGACTATAATTCGGTCATCGGGATGCAGCGGGACGAGCCATTGCGCCGCTTTATCACCGGCATGCCCAAAGAGCGCTTCACCCCTGCCTTGGGTGAAGCGACGCTGTCTGGCGTTTATATCGAGACCGGCGCAGACGGGCGCGCCACCCGGATCGAAATGGTGCGTCAGGGCGGGCTCTTGAAACAGTGCGGGCCGTGACTCGCAGCGAACTTTACATTTGTACTGGTGTTTTGCTTGTCGTGGGGGCGGCCTAGGGTTTGACCATGCCACTGACCAAGATCGCGGTCAGCACCGGCTACAAACATTTCGGGCTACTGTTTTGGCAGATGGCGATTGGCGCGTCTGTCATGACCCTGGTGGCGATTCTACGGGGCACCCGTCTGCCGTTGGGACGGGCCCAGTTGCGCTTCTATGTGGTGATCGCCTTTGTCGGATCGATCTTCCCAAATACGGCCAGCTATCAGGCGGCCGTGCATTTGCCCTCGGGGGTCATGTCGATCCTCCTGTCGATGATTCCGATCTGGGCCTTTCCCATCACTCTTTTTCTTGCATTGGATCGCTTTGAGTGGCGTCGTTTAGGCGGATTATTCGCGGGAATGGCGGCCGTCTTGCTGATCGTTTTGCCTGGGGCGGACATGTCTGGCAACATTCCTGTTTTCTGGGTTCTGATTGGTATGATTTCCGGGCTGTTCTACGCATTCGAAGGCAATTTCGTCGCCCGCTGGGGGGCTGCGGACCTTGATGCGATGCAGGTGCTTTGGGGCGCGTCGATTGTGGGGACGATTGTGACCTTGCCGCTGGCATTGGGATCGGGGCAATGGATCGACCCCCGTCCGCCGTTCGGGGCGGCGCAAATGGCACTGGGGATCAGTGCAGTTCTGCATGTGTTTGCCTATACCGGATATGTTTGGCTGGTGAGGCGGGCAGGCCCTGTATTTGCGGTCCAGATCAGTTACCTCGTGACCTTGTTTGGCATCCTTTGGGCCTGGCTGATCCTGAACGAGGCCTATCCGCCGGCCTTTTGGGCGGCTTTGGCGATGATGATGCTGGGGATGTATCTTGTGCAGCCGCGCAAAGCATCGCTTGAAGCTGGTACAGCGATAGAGGACAGTGGGCGCTGACTTCAGCCACCAAAGAGAATCCAATGGGTTTTATCGAACTTTCACAAACGGGCAGCGCGATTGCGACGCTCGCGGTGGTGTGTATCATGTTCCTGCTCTTTCTGCGTGAGAGCTTTCCGACGGAGGTGGTTGCGATAGCAGGCGTCGCCGTGCTGTTGGCGCTTGGAGCGCTGCCTTATGACGACGCCTTGTCGGTGCTGTCGAACCCGGCGCCTTGGACCATTGCTGCGATGTTCATCATCATGGGTGCGCTTGTGCGGACCGGCGCGCTGGAGGCGTTCACAGGCTTCGCGGACCGCAAAGCGCAAAGCAATCCTGTCCTCGCCATTGCCATGCTCATGGGCTTCGTGATCATTTCGTCGGCTATTGTATCAAACACGCCAGTTGTCGTGGTGATGATCCCGGTCTTTGTACAACTCGCAAAGACCTTGGGTATTTCGCCTTCGAAATTGTTGATTCCATTGAGTTATGGAGCGATTTTGGGCGGTACGCTCACTTTAATCGGAACCTCGACCAACCTGTTGGTCGATGGCGTTGCCCGGGCGCAGGGATTGGCCCCGTTCACAATTTTCGAAGTCACCCCGTTGGGGATCATTCTTGTGATCTGGGGGATGGTCTATCTTCGCTTCGTCGGTCCGATTCTCTTGCCGGACCGTGACAGCATGGCGGGACTGCTCAGCGATCGCAGTCGGATGAAGTTCTTTACCGAGGCTGTCATTCCGCCTGAAAGCAACCTGATTGGTCGCGAAGTCTCTGGTGTGCAGTTGTTCAAGCGCGAAGGTGTCCGTTTGATCGACGTCGTGCGTGGGGATTTGTCGTTGCGGCGCAACCTTGCGGGGGTGGAGCTTCAGGTCGGTGACCGGGTCATTTTACGAACCCAAATGACCGAGTTGCTTGGTTTGCAAAGTAACAAGGAACTCAAGCGCTTGGATCAGGTCGGGGCCGTCGAGACGACGACCGTTGAGGTGCTGATCACGCCCGGTTGCAAGATGATCGGTCGCAGCCTGGGCATGATGCGATTGCGGCGACGCTATGGTGTGTATCCGCTGGCGGTGCATCGGCGGAACCAGAATATCGGTGTGCAACTGGACGATCTGGTTGTCCGGGTGGGGGACACGTTGTTGCTGGAAGGTGCACCTGAAGACATCCAGCGCCTGGCCAGCGATATGGATATGGTCGATGTGGCCAAGCCGTCGCAGCGGGCCTTTCGGCGCAGCCACGCCCCCGTTGCTTTGTTGAGCTTGCTGGGAATCGTTGTGCTGGCCGCGCTGGGCGTGGCGCCGATCTTCTTGCTTTCCATTCTTGCCGTGGCAGTGGTGTTGGTGACGCGCTGTATCGACGCGGACGAGGCGTTTTCATTTGTTGACGGGCGTTTGCTTGCCTTGATCTTTTCGATGCTGGCGATCGGAGCCGCGTTGGAGGCCTCGGGGGCTGTTTCGTTGATCGTGAATGCGGTGGCGCCGGCTTTGGGGGCATTGCCGCCCTTCCTGATCGTTTGGGCGATCTATTTGCTGACGTCGATTTTGACGGAACTGGTCAGCAACAATGCCGTGGCGGTCGTAGTGACGCCGATTGCAATCGGGCTGGCGGGCGCGCTGGGCATCGATCCGCGGCCCTTGGTGGTGGCGGTGATGGTGGCGGCTTCGGCGAGTTTCGCGACGCCCATCGGGTATCAGACCAATATGCTGGTGTATGGGCCTGGCGGGTACAAGTTTACCGATTTCCTGCGTGTGGGCATTCCGTTGAATCTAAGCGTTGGCTTGCTGGCATCTTTGGTGATTCCCTTTATCTGGCCCTTGTCTCCGGGTGCGGGGTAAGAATTTTCGTCGAAAATTCTTTTACGCTGGTGCCCCATTGGCAGGCATTTCGCCGAAGAATCACGCATCGATCGAAACGCCGCGCTCGAAGGCGGACTTGCAAAGCTGCCGACGCCGTCCAAGCGTCGTGTTACAATCTGCTCATGCACCCAGGCCCTTTCTGAATTCAGATCGGTTTGCCGCCCAACCATCGTTCCATCGTTTGGCGCACAGGGATATGCAGTTAACGCGCCGCGCGTCTAAGCGGTTTTGAAAGTGAGCTTTATGATATTTGCCTGCTGGGTTGAACCGCGTCTATGAAGGCGCGGGCAAAACGCGACCACCTTACGATCGTCGGATCAGGTCTCATTATTTGTGCCCTTCGCACACTGCCGTAAACGGATACCATAAAGCAGGGACAGCTTGTATCATCGGAAATCATGACTATCCGCCCGTCAACATGACCGGGCACCGCCGGAATCACATTGGCCGCGCTGGGGAACTGCGATCAATCAGTCACGCTTGGCGCACGACGTCGAAATTGCATCCCATTCAGTCAGAGAGTAACGGCTCTAAAAATTGGCCACCTATGTGCTGCGATACCATGCCAAGAATGGTGCGGCGACCAAATACATGGTGATGCCGTAAACGGCTGATGGTAGGGCCAGCGCGCTGAAGCCCTCTGCTTGCGGCAAAATAAGCGCAGCCAGTGTTATGCCCAGAGTGGCGTTCTGCACCCCGGTTTCGATCGAGATGGTTTTGGCCTGGGTCCAGGCGAGCCCGCTCGTGCGCGCAAAGCCCAATCCGATGAACAATAACGCAGCATTCAGGATGATGAGGGCCGAACCCAAAGTGTATACATTTTCAACGAAAAGGCCCCAGTTGCCTGCGAGGGCGACGGAGACGATTGTCATGAACAAAGCGGTGGCGATGCCTGTCAGTACCGGTTCCATTCGCACAGCGACTTCGGGCGCGAAGTGCCTAAAAAGTAGTCCGACCAGAACCGGGAGCGTGGTGATAAGGAACATTGCCGTGGCAAGCGATGTGACGGACACGTCTGGCGCGGCGTCGCCCATGAAATGCACGACGGCCCATGCGCTTAGAATGGGTACCGTCAGTATACTCAGCAGGCTTATGATTGCAGTCAGTGAGACAGACAATGCCACATCCCCGCGTGCCAACCGGGACAGCATATTGGATGTGACGCCGCCCGGACAAAAGCTCAGCAGCATGAAACCAACCGCGATTTCGGCGCTCAGATCGAAACTAAGGACGGTCAGCAAAGTGACCATGGGCAGCAGCAAAACTTGCGAAACAGCGCCGATCACAAATGCCTTTGGCGCGTTGAACACACGGAAGAAATCAGAAAATGTAAGTCCGACTCCAAGGCTGAACATAATGACGGCCAGAGATAGCGGTAAAACCACGGTAATGAGAATGTCCACGCGCAGCCCTCCTGCATCGAACTTTAGCGATCGTTGGCGCTTACAGGCAACGCTCACGCTTGGTCTCTACGTTTTCCGACACGGAAAACGGGCGGAAACCGTGTCGGTTTCCGCTTCGTCTGCTTCAATCCTCAGCGAATGAAGTGTCCAAGGACCTAGTTCTTATTCTAAAATTTTTAACTGCACTTCCGAAGAAGTCCCACCGTCTGATGTAACAGGAGCAGTATCCGGCTTTATTGAAACAAAACATTAGTCCTGAAATGCGTCATCTGCGGAAGTGATGCCAAAAACGTGCTTCACTCACTATATAATGGAATCTGGCTCCCGCGAGGGCAGGTTCCAAATCTCGTAGCACTGCTCGATATTGTCCGTGAATGGCGTGGACGACTTTGCAAAAACAACGTCCAATGGTCTCCCAAGTCTGCCTACGCTCTTGTTGTGTACAGAGAGAAGCACAGTTTCACGTACAATATGCATTCCAAGGAAATTGGATTCAGGTACTTCCTTCGGGGTTTTGACACAAAGGGCGCTTGTTTATAAAGTCAGAAAAGATGCTGGATTGCCTTCACAGTTTCGGCGACCAAGGGCTTATGGACCAGTTCAAGTTCGGATGCTCGGTCCCTCCGGTGACGCTGCCTCCGCCTTGATACTGTCCTGTTACAGAGGCCAAAAGACCAAGATGGCAGGTATTGAAACGGCGACGATGATGACCTCCAGCGGCAGGCCGCATCGCCAATAGTCGCCAAAGCTGTACCCACCGGGACCGAGGATCAAAGTATTGTTCTTGTGCCCGATCGGCGTCAGGAAAGCGGAGGATGCCGCCACGGCCACGGCCATCAGGAACGGGTCTGGTGAAACCCCTAAAGTCTGTGCCATCTGAATGCCCACAGGGGCGGCAACGATCGTCGTGGCGGTATTGTTGAGAACGTCCGAGAGGCTCATGGTGACGACCATCAAAACCGTCAGAACCGCCCATGCGGGCATGCCTTGGGTCAGGCTGACCAACCAGCCTGCAATCAACTCGGTCCCGCCTGAACTCTCCAGAGCGGCCCCCAAGGGGATCATTGATCCGAGCAACACAACGACCGGCCACTCGATATGGGTATAAAGCTCGGACAAGGGTACAATTTTGGACAGGACGTAAGCCACGACCACAAGCCCAAGCGCAACCGGCAGATACAGCAGGCCGACACTGGCCGCCGCCACGGCCGCCAGAAACAGCCCGATCGCCAGCCAGACCTTTTCATCGGATGTGACCGCGAGCCCCCGTTCGGCCAAAGGCAGACAGCCCAACCACTGTGTGACGTCCGCACCGGTATCGCGCGGTACCAGCAGCAACAGAATATCGCCGGACTGGACCGGAGTTTTGCGGATCAGATTCGTGATGCGTTTGCCGCTGCGGGAAATGCCCATCAGAACAGTGGATTGACGCCACGCCAGCCCGACACCCTGGGCGGTCCGACCGATCAAGCGGGACTGGTCCGTCACGACCACTTCAATGATTTCAACGCCAGCCCCTGTCGCCTTGAGTTTCTCCTCGCGTTGGGCGTCTGCGACAGCGAGGCCAAGCGCCGCGCGAAATTCGTCCAGTGCCTCCGGCGTGGCTTCGAGGACCAGAGAATCGCCAGCGCGCAATGTGGCGTTGCGCGCAGGTCCATAACGTCTTTCTCCGTCGCGGATGAGCCCGATGATCGCGACGTCCGCGCGTTCTGCGTCTTCGTCCAGTTCGCTTAGGCGCTTGCCGATCAGCTTCGCGTCCTCAGGAACTGTCAATTCGGCAATATATTGCGAAAGATCTTCTGGGCTGATGTGTGTATCCTCGCGCACGGGGATCAGGCGCCAGCCGATCAGGGCCACAAAGATCAACCCTGCAATGGCGGCTACCCCTCCCACCGGCGCAAAGTCGAACATGCGAAACGGCGCGCCCAGACTTTCTTCTCGGATGGCGGCAATGATGATGTTTGGCGGCGTGCCGATCAGCGTCACCATCCCGCCGAGAATCGTCGCGAAGCTGAGCGGCATGAGGCTGAGCCCCGGGCTGCGCCCGGCCTTGCGCGCGGTCTGGATATCAACCGGCATCAGCAACGCCAAGGCGGCGACATTGTTCATGAAGGCCGAAAGTACGCCCCCGATCACCCCCATCAGCGCGATATGGCTGCCCAGCGAGCGGCTTTCATCCACCAGGGTGCGCGTGATCAGAAAGACCGCACCGGATCGCACCAATCCCGCCGAGACCACCAGCACCAGTGCGACCACAATTGTTGCGGGGTGCCCAAAACCCGAAAACGCATCCTGTGTGGGAACAACGCCCAGGACGACACCCGCCATCAAAGCGGAAAAGGCGACGATATCGTAACGAAACCTGCCCCATAGCAGGAGGCCAAAGACAAGTCCGAAGAGCGAAAACAGAACGATTTGGTCGGTGGTCATGCGCCTACCCTAGGCAGGTGTCGCCCCCGGTGCCAGTGTGATTATGGGGCTCTGCCCCCGGCCTTCGGCCGTCCCCGGGATTTTTGGGAACAGAGAAGAGGGAGAGGGGGCTTAGCCCAATGTGATGTTGCGATGGGTTGGCTTTGTCCAATCCACCTGCGGGCCCTTGGGAATGATCCCAAGTGGATTTCGCAACTCTGACGGAGAAAAGTAACCTGCCTTGTAGATGTCCGGTTTGACGGTGTCGGCGATGCCGGGCACCGCATAAAGCGCACGGGCATAATCCCAGAGGTTGGGAAAATCGCTGAGCTTGGCCAGGTTGCATTTGAAGGCATAATGATAGGCCACATCGAACCGCGCGAGTGTTGGAAACAGGCGAAGATCAGCCTCCGTCAGCGTTTCACCGACCAGGGTTGTTTTGTCTTTCAGGTGGGATTCCAGCGTTTGCAGTGCGGTAAAGAGCTCGGTGACCGCGCTGTCATAGGCCTCTTGCGTGCGCGCAAAACCGGCCCGGTAAACGCCGTTGTTGATCTTTGAGTGGATCCGGGCGTTCCAGCTTTCTATCTCGGCCTCGAGAGCTTTTGGGACCAAACGCCGTCCCGGATCGAAGTACAGCGCCAGCATGCGCGCGATGTCGGCGCTTTCATTCGATACGATTTGGCTGGTGTTCTTGTCCCAAAGCACTGGCACCGTCACTCGCCCGGTGTAAGGCGCGGGCTGTTTGCCATAAACCTCGTGAAGCGCGCTGACTTTCAGTACTGGGTCGGAAAATGCCCCCGTTTTGTCAAAGACCCAACCGTCTGCCGTACGCCGTGGTTGGGCGATACTGATTGAAATCGCATGTTCCAAACCCAGCACCGCACGGACAAGCAATGTGCGATGCGCCCAAGGGCAGTTCCACGCGACGAAGAGGTGGTAGCGCCCCGGCGCGGCCTGGAATGGACCCGTAGGCGTGATCCAGTCTCGTAAGGTGCTTTTGGCACGTTCATAGGCGCCCCCGCGTGTGCTATCCGGTCCGGGGTCGTCCTGATGGTAGGTGCCTTCGATCATTACGCCCATGTGCGTCCCCTCTCGTGGATTGAACTTTAGGATACTGTGCTGCGCGTTGCGATGCACCAGACGCCCGCGCGCGGCCTGTCTGCGTCGTTGCACAGCCGCCGGTGTGGGCTTGCCCCCGACAGCGCCGTTGTCCTATAGCTGCGCGACAGACCCTTGGACTTACAGAACGACAGGAGACCCCCCATGGCAGGCCACTCAAAATGGGCGAACATCCAGCACCGCAAAGGGCGGCAGGACAAAATCCGCGCCAAGCTGTTTTCGAAGATGTCCAAGGAGATTACGGTCGCCGCAAAAATGGGCGATCCTGACCCCGACAAGAACCCTCGTTTGCGTCTGGCGGTCAAAGAGGCGAAATCAAATTCCGTTCCCAAGGACGTCATTGATCGCGCCATCAAGAAATCACAAGCGGGCGAAGGCGACGAATACGAAGAAATCCGGTATGAGGGCTATGGCCCTAACGGTGTCGCGGTGATCGTAGAGGCGATGACCGACAATCGTAATCGTACGGCTTCGAACGTCCGTTCGACCTTTACCAAGAACGGCGGTAATCTGGGTGAAACTGGCAGCGTCGGCTTCATGTTCGACCGCAAGGGGGCGGTGAGTTACCCGGCTGAAGTGGGCGACGCGGATACCGTAATGATGGCCGCCATCGAAGCAGGGGCCGAAGACGTGGAATCCACAGAGGACGGCCACGTGATCTGGTGTGCGGATACCGATCTGAACGAGGTGTCGAATGCGCTTGAGCTTGAGCTGGGGGAATCGGAGTCTACCAAGCTGATCTGGCGTCCGACGACCACGACCGAGATGGACCTCGAGGCCATGAACAAGCTGATGAAGCTGATCGACGCGCTCGAGGATGATGACGACGTTCAGCAAGTGACGACCAACTTCGAAGCCAGCGATGAGGTTATGGATCAGTTGGAAGCGTAGCGCGAGGTTTGGCATAACGTTCTCCAATCGTCATGAAAATGAGAACTTCCCGCGCCCTTCGCCAAAGTACAAAATGTCGGATCGGGTTGTAAGAAGAGGTATCCTGAGTACTTGACCCAGATCCGTCTGCGTCCTGCTGCCAGTCTTTCGCAGAATTTGTAAGCCCGGTGCGTTAAATGAATCGATGAATGAAAACCGTGAGAAGCATATCGCAGATTGAATTGGCCAATCCCTTGGGTCGTGGAATTTTTCTCTTGATAGCTGGCTAGTTGCCACTTGGTTTGGCACTTGCTTTAGTAATTGGTTTTTTGGCTGCCCACATTTTCTCAGCGCATTGGCGCAATTGTCGTTGGTTTCGCAATCTTGCATTCAATCGAATTAAAACGGCTCAACACTATCTTGTTTTTCATTGAGAGTATCAGCACGCACGATGTTTTGTGTAACAAAGCCGCCCAATCGAATTAGATTTCAGCGCCGCAGCTTCTGGAATATCTGCACGTTTTCAGTTGGAATCAGCCCATACCGGTCACTCGACATGATGCTATTCTGCCACTTGGCCAGCCCGTATTTCCGACATCTGCTGCGTCAGAAAATCTGAGAGCCTGATCAATACACAGTCTGCGGACAAAGCGTTAATTCGCAACTATTGCGCCAATGTGCGCTGCGATGAAACCGACACTGAATAAACAGGAATAAGCTGGCTTCCCAAGTGGTGCGTTGTCCGTCTTGAACTTGCGCCTATCGTTTAACCCGCGTTCCTTACGTGTGGGAAGTCGCCGGTGGCGATATACCTTTCCTCCTCTAAACCGACATTCCCCAAGTGGCCTGCCATCTGACGCGAAGATCGCCTGATCAGGCCTGCGGATCAAGTATCTTTTA
>NZ_JAIMIA010000037.1 GCF_019966495.1 Tateyamaria pelophila
GATTTGCTGCTGCTCATAAATGCAAACGCTACAAAAATCCCCAACAATCAAAAAGACGGCCCTCACCGGAGGAATACCATTGAGGTCATCTAACCCAGGAAAAATGCTGTAAGATGCACGAAGGACCGCGTGGACACGCCGCATCGCAGGCGCGGCTGGATGCCTGTAATGTGTCCATTCGCGACAGCCGCCTCTGATCACTCGACCAGATTTGCTGCGATCAGTGTAACTGCGTTAGAGAGCTCTCTTTACGGATGCTGCGCGATGCACGGATGTCTGCTATCAGGCCAAAAACTTTCAAAAACTGGCTCGTTTTGATCGGCGGTTCTGGTGGCTTCGATCAGGTTGTTTTGCGCGTGCGTCTCAAACGAAGATTTGGGAGCAGTTGGGAAACCTTTAATCTGGTGTAGAGACGCCCCTGCGTTGTTTTGCACGCACGCGCAGATTGCGAAGTCCTGGCAATATGATGAGGATCAGCGCAAGGATCAGCAGGCCCATGGTCATTGGGCGCTCCCAGATGAAGCGGATGCCATCGTAGAGTTGCATGGAGCGTGCAAAATTATCTTCCAGCATACCGCCCAATATGAACCCGATCAAAAGAGGCGGAAGCGGAAAGTCGGCAAATTTCAGGATAGTGGCGAGAACACCGAAACCCACCAGCAGCAACAGTTCGGTGGAATTGTTTTGCCCGATATAGGCCCCCATCAGTGTGAAAAACAAGATAAACGGGATCAGGAAATTGCGCGGCACAGAGAGGATCTTGGCAATGTAGGGGATCAGTGGCAGGTTCAGGAAGAGCAATACAAGGTTGCCCAGATACATCGAGATGATGACAGACCAGAAAATTTCCGGGGTATCGATCATCAGGCGCGGTCCCGGCGTGATATTCAGGGCCAGCAACGCACCAAGCAGAATAGCTGTCGTCCCTGACCCCGGTATACCAAGCGTCAGCAAAGGCACGAAAGATCCCGTAGCCGCAGCATTGTTGGCGCTTTCAGGCGCGGCCAGCCCTTTGATGGAACCCTTTCCGAACATCTTCTGATCTTCGGCAGAGGCGATATTGCGTTCGACCGCGTACCCCAAAAACGACGCAATCGTAGCACCCGCCCCCGGCAGGACGCCGATGAAAAACCCCTGGATCGACTGACGTCCGATGACGGGCGCGATCTGGCGCGCTTCGGAACGGTTGATCCTCAGGTTCGTGATCTTTCCGCTGTCTCCTGAACGTTTCGATCGTTCAGGGTCGAGAACCAGATAGAGCGCTTCCGGTAAGGCGAACATGGCCATGGCAAGCGTGATGAAGCCGATCCCAGATTGCAGCTCCATTATACCGCCCGTAAAGCGCGGTGCGTTAAACAGTGCCGATGTCCCGACCGTCGCCAGCATCAACCCAGCGACAGTCATCAACATCGCCTTGGCGACGTTTCCGGTCCCTGCAAAGGCCGCAATCGCTGAAAGTCCGACAACCATAAGCGCGAAATATTCAGCAGAATGAAAAAGCAGCGCCACCGACGCCAGCATCGGCGCGAAAATCATGAGCAGAACCGCGCCGATCGTACCGCCGGCAAAGCTGGCGATGGCCGCAATGGTCAGCGCCTTGCCGGCCATGCCCTGACGTGCCATCGGGTACCCGTCGAAACTAGACGCAACCGTGGATGCCACCCCCGGCGCATTGATCAGGATCGACGAAGTCGACCCGCCAAAGATGGCGCCGTAATAGACGCCTGCCAGCAGGATCAGCGCCGCGGCGGGATCGCCGATCGTGATCGCGATAGGGATCATGATTGCGATGATCGACATCGGACCAAGCCCGGGCAACATCCCGATGAACGTGCCGATCAGGCAACCGCCGATGACCATTGCGATATTGGTGAACGAAAAGGCGGTCGACAGACCAATAAGAAGACCTTCGAGCATTGTTTAAAATCCCATCAGTGCAGGCAGCGGACGAAGGAAGATACCGAGCACTTCCTGAACCAAATACCAGATGCCGCCGCTCGCGATGCCGGATGCAAGAATCATGGCGACCCATCGCCGCTCCCCGAGGGCAAGGCTGCCCAACATCAAAAACAGGAACGTCGAGGCGAGAAACCCGAGCGGCACCAACAAGAACGCATAGGCCACCATAAGGGCAAGCAGGCCGATTGCCTGCCCGTAGTTGTAGTCCGATATCCGCGACAGATCGATGTCGGGATCGTCCTTGGGCTTGTGCGGTGAAATCAGAACGAGGATCGAGAAAAACGCCCCACCGATTGCAAGTATCTTGGGAAAGGACGATGGCCATACCGGGTTGCGCGCCATGAAGGGCGGGATCGTCGGATCCATTACGAACCATGCCGAATAGCCATAAAGGAAGCATACCAACAGCATGAAAAGAGCGATTGAGCGATCAAGAGTCATGACTGGATGTCCTTACCGAACGTGACAGGTAAAGATCTAACCGCCCCAGCAGGGGCGGTTAGATTCAGGGTATTTTACTGGATGAAACCCATTCCGGTCATCAGTTCCTGCATCTCGGCTTCCTGATTGGTCAGGTATGCCGAGAAATCTTCACCCCGATTGAAGATGTCGATCCAGCCGTTGCGGTCACGCACGGTGGCCCAGGCTTCTGTCGTCGTCATCTCTTGAAGGAGATCGGCATAGGCCGTGCGCTGTTCTTCGGGCAGGCCGGGGGCGGCAAAGAAACCACGCCAGTTGACGAACTCGATATCGACGCCGAGTTCCTTGAAGGTCGGCACGTCCGGCACTACGTCCACGCGCTCTGGCGCAGTCACGGCGAGGATACGGACTTCGCCTGCTTCAGCCAAGGCAATCGCTTCGGACAACCCCGTGGACAGTGCGGCAATCTCTCCGGACAGAAGCCCGGCCATGGCTGTTCCACCGGCGTCATAGGCCACATAGCGCATATCAAGCGGGTCGCTGCCCGCTTCCTGCATGATCGATGCTGGTACAAGGTGATCCATGCTGCCCGGTGACGAGCCGCCGCCGATAGCAACACTGCCCGGATCGCCCTGATATGCAGCGTAAAGCTGATCCCATGTTTCGAAATCACTGTCCTTGCCGACGACAACGGCTGCATAATCGCCGATAATGCCTGCAACCGGCGTTACGTCGCGAAAGCCCATATCGACGGTCTTGTTCAGGGCCCGCACGATAATCGGTGTCGAGTGAACCATCAGCGTCCCGGCGTTGCTGGACGCGTTTTCGACGATATAGTTCAGCGCCTTGCCACCGCCGCCACCGGACATGTTCTCGAACGTAACAGTCTCAACCAAACCGGAGTTCTTCAAAGCCTCCCCGACACCGCGTGCGGTGCCGTCCCAGCCACCTCCTGCCCCGCCAGGAATCAAGAAGTGGACTTGCTCCATCATTTGCTCGCGCTCCTGCGCAAAAGCAGTCCCCACGCCGAATGAAAGAAAGGCCGCGGCTGCGGCAGCCGTAATTCTTACTAATTTCATAATTATCTCCCTTTATGAGGCAGATCATCGTCTTATGTTGACAGTTCCGCAACCAAAAACACAGCTATCATACAGCATATCTGAATGAGGCGTTTTGGCATTCCAAGTTGGACCGGTTGTTGAACGATCTCGAACGCAGACATCGGCGCAGCCGCAACGAAGGCACAATTTGTCCGCACCTTTCCAGTCTGTGGACTGCGCAGCGAACGGCGGTGTTTCCCGAACCAGCCACTCGTGACCAGCACGGCGAAAACGTCGTCAAAGCCAATCTGACTGACGAACATGTGGACGCCGATGTCCGCGCTTCGGCGCTTGACAGAAGATTGCTTCCTTTTCGATACTGCATACATATTGTCAATTTTTCGCAGGCCGTAGACCAGCCCCGTCGGCGGACTTCAGAAAGACAACGTTATTGCGCAGACCGCTAAAATAGATAGGCCTTCCATTATGTTCCGTTCCGTCTCAGTGATAGCCAGCTTGCTTTTGACCTGTCTTGCAAACCTTGCATCCGCATCGGAACTCGCCAACCCTGCCGCTACATTTTGCGCTGACCAAGGTGGCACATATAACATCGTGGATGAGGCCGATGGTCAGCGTGGTGTCTGCACGCTTGCCGACGGCAGTGAGGTCGATGCGTGGACGTATTTCCGCGAGCAACATGCCTCTGCCACCCAAAACGATGCCGGGACTGTTGTGGCCGACCGCATCTGGGTGGGTGGACCGATCCTGACGATGGTTGATGACGCGATGCGGGCCGACGCTCTGGCGGAAAAAGGCGGCGTGATCATCGCGGTGGGCGACACAGATGACGTGATGGGCTTTCAGGGCCCTCAGACCGAGGTCATTGATCTGGCAGGCCGCACCATGATCCCTAGCTTCGTGGATGCGCATGGTCATGTGTTCATGATCGGCATTCAGGCGCTTTCGGCGAACATGCTGCCCGCGCCTGATGGCGCGGTCAACGATATTCCCACCTTGCAACAGGTGCTGCGCGACTTTGCAGAGGCCCAGCCCGAGCGTGTCGGCGCGGCGGGTCTGATCCTTGGCTTTGGATATGATGATGCCCAGCTTGCCGAGCAGCGCCACCCGACGCGGGACGAGCTTGATGCGGTCTCTACCGACATCGCCGTTTATGTTGTCCACCAGTCCGGCCACCTTGGCGTGGCCAACTCAAAAGCCCTGGAACTTGCGGGTATTTCTGCCGAAACGCCAGACCCGGCAGGTGGTGTCATCCGGCGGCGCGACGGCAGCATGGAGCCCAACGGTGTGCTGGAAGAGAACGCCGCGACCATGGTGATCAGCGGCTTGCTGGGCGGGCTTGATGCACAGGCCAACCGTGCGATTTTCCGCGCGGGCGTCGAATTGATCACCTCGTTTGGATATACCACCGCGCAAGAGGGGCGATCCGTTCCCGCCGTGGCGGACCTGATGCAGGCGGTCGCCACCGAGGAAGGGTTGGACATAGATGTGGTGACCTATCCCGATGTGCTGGTGGACCGCGACTATATTCTGGCGAACCAAACCCGCAACTATACTGACCGTTTCCGCGTCGGGGGCGCAAAGCTGACCATCGACGGCTCGCCGCAGGGGTTTACCGCGCTGCGTGACCGCCCCTATTTCAACCCGCCCGAAGGCTTCCGGGCTGACTATCGAGGCTATGCGTCGGCGTCGAATGATCAGGTCTTTGACGCCGTGGATTGGGCGTTCGAAAACGAGGTGCAAATCCTCGTACATGCCAATGGCGAGGGCGCGTCCGATATTCTGATCGGTGCCATCGACACGGCAACGCAAACGCATGGGCAAGCCGACCGGCGGCCGGTTCTGATCCATGGCCAATTCATGCGAGAAGATCAGGTGGATGCCTATAACCGCCTTGATGTCTTCCCGTCCCTTTTTCCCATGCACACGTTCTACTGGGGCGACTGGCACCGTGATCGCACGGTCGGTCCTGCGGCTGCGGATAATATCTCACCCACCGGATGGGTGCGCGAACGGGGCATGATGTTCTCAAGCCACCATGACGCGCCTGTGGCTTTTCCCGACAGTATGCGCATTCTTGATGCCACGGTGACCCGTCGGTCACGCTCGAACGATATCATCGGTCCGGCGCAGCGGGTCGATGTGCTGACGGCCCTCAAATCCCTGACGATCTGGCCTGCCTATCAGCATTTTGAAGAGGATCGCAAAGGATCGCTGGAGCCGGGCAAGCTTGCCGATCTCGTGATCCTGTCCAAAGACCCCACGGCCATAGACCCCGAAACACTCGACAGCATAGTCGTGTTGGAAACGATCAAGGAAGGTCGGAGCATCTATGCGGCCAGTCATCGCGAGGGCCGTCTGAACTATCTCCCGCGCAAGGATGGCACGGACCCTTATGCCGATTTTCTCCGCTTCTTCACTGTGTCGCTGGAAACGCGGGGGGCATCAAATTCGTTCGGCGCGGGGCGTCCTGCGCTTTTCGCAAATGCACCGCATTCCAGCGCCTGTGTTGCGCGCACGCTGAGCAATATCATGACCGCCTCGCTTGTGATGGATACGCCTGGAACAGAGTAGCGAGAGAGTAATCCTCAGAGCAAAGCCAACATTGGTTGAATGTGTGGGGCGGTCCGCAAAGTCACGCAGACTGTTCGTTTGACCATTTCCCGATTTTGCACGTGCGGCGAAAGTCCGGTCTGAAGGGCCGCACCGCAGCATCTGGACAGTTTGACTAACGGCAGCTCAGCGCCTTCCACGACAGCGGCCTCGCTGCGCAACGTTTTCACGATTTCCCACAGGACCCCATGGCCATTCCGGGCCCAGTCCGCCATTACGATTTCGTGCTGCGAGCGCGCACAATTCGATGAATGCGGCATGAGCGACAAACGCCGTGCCGCCGCGCAGCGGGACAAGCGGCCATTCGTGCAAATGGCAGCATGGATCAGGAGTGGAGTTCACAAGTTGCGCTCTCAGCGGGCCTATCTGCTCCTGCGTGGTCGCATCAATGCGCGGACGTCCTTGGCCAAAAAGCACCTCAACCTGCGGTAACTTGGTCACAATATCTTCCGGCTTGTGTCGCTTGAGTCCCATATTTGAACCTTCGTTTGCTAACCAAAGGGGCGGACCAATTCAAAGGGGGAAGATCAGATCCTGACGGCGTTGTTTGGCTTTGTGATCGCACTGTCGTTTTTCTTTGTTGTGTTTCTTCGGCTCGTGGCGAAGGCGACCTGGGCGCGAACAGTGGTCCAGACATCCCTCAGCCTCATCGGATTGCTTTTTCTGACCGGCATTCCAAAATCGCAACTTCCCATAAGGCCTGCTGCAGGCGTTGCCGGAGCTTCCCCGGCCGTTTGTTGGTCCCTAACTAAATGCGTTTCAACAATCGAGATGATCAAAGAAAGGGCCGTATGGGATGACCTCTACAACATTGCCCGCGAGATGGGTGATTGGTCCAAGATCGACAGAAACCTTACCGGTTTTCACGACCGCATGCCAGGCGAAGCCCTGGTCGAGGCAATGCGCCCGTCAATTTTATCAGCCTCATGAGAGAATTGACTCCCATGCCGAAGGGGATGATCGTGCCTCCTTCCAAACTCAAACTGATCGGAACCACGGAACGTCGCAACTCCAGCATTGACATTACCGCGGCGGAAAAACGTGGGATCGTCGTTTGTGCTACCAAAAGCGATATGCCGCTACCCGCGCACCACGCGGTTGTGCTCATATTGGCCGCTTCGCGTGGTCTGATGACACAAGCGAACTTCGTTCGAAATGGCGGTTGGCAACCCGTTCAAGATCAGCTCTCGGGAAGCCAAGCCGAACGATGACGGAACCTATACCTTGCATTTCAACTGTGGTGCCGAAGCCGAAAACAATCTTCAGGCATCAGAAAACTGGAATGGATTGTTCAGATCTTATCCGCCAGTGTCGCTGAGCGGCATTATCGCCTTTGAAAAGGACTTTTTGGTGAACAGAAAGGGTGTCGCGGTCGACAAATGCCCCGCGCCTTTCTCGCCATGACAAACCAATCAAGTGACCCGTCCGGCAAAGAAGCTGCGTCTTTCAGGTGCTCGAAAAGGCAAAGCAAGGAGAAGTGAATCTTAACTTTCAGATATAGTCATGAAATACATAATCGCTTTTGCGTTTGCCCCTCAGGCGCACGCTCAGGATAGCGATGCTCAGGCAAACAACCCGCTTGCCAACACGACGGCGCTGACCTTCCAGAACCAGTACACCGGAGCGCTGACCGATAGCGATGAAGATGCCAACCAGTTCTTTCTCCGCTACGCTCGTCCGTTCGATGCCTTCGGGTGTACCTGGTTGATGCGGGCGACCGTGCCGCTCAATGCTTTCCCCACCACAGGCGGCGGTAGCAACACGGGGCTCGGAGACATCAATGTCTTCGCCGCTTACCTGCTAGATACCGCCAACCCGGCCATCAGTTTTAGCATTGGTCCACAGATCACCTTGCCGACAGCCACCGAGGACAGTTTTGGCTCCGAGAAATGGTCGCTTGGGTTTGCGAATGTACTGTTCAATGCGACGAACCCGAAGTTTCAGTGGGGGTACCTATTGACGTGGCAAGCGAGTGTGGCGGACGATGATGATCGCGCTGACGTCAACATCCGGGCCTTGCAGCCTTTCGCCTTCTATCAATTGGGCGATGGTTGGTATCTGCGGTCCGCTGCGGTCTGAACCTACGAATTTGAGACCGACAATCATGCAGTGCCAGTCGGTTTGGGTATTGGCAAGGTCACGAAACTCAATGACGCGGTGATGAACGTATTCACCGAGCCGCAGTATACGGTCGCTAACGATGGACCCGGCCAGCCTGAATGGGGGATCTTTGCGGGGGTGAACTTCCAATACTGACAGAGAAACAGAGCGATCTGCGCATCTCAACTACGTGACAGCTCCAATGATCCCCAGCCGCATTGTTTCAGGCGTTTCCAGCGCGGGTATGCGCCAGGCGCGGTAGCAGAGTTTCGATATCATTGTCGATGGATCGTCGTGAAAGCGTTGGACTACAGCGCGACAGGCCCGACAATAGCTGTGAGACACATGCCGCCTGTCTGCTCTGGTTGCAGAGTGCGGTCCAAGGCATCCCGTATCATCTTTTCCCCGGCCAAGCTGCTGACCCATCGAGGTGGGCGATTGCATCATTTTCGCAAGGCCGCCTTCTTTTGGCTTTCGCAACGGACTTGCCCTTCTCTGAGCGGAAGCGCGTCATCCCAGCAACGGGAAGCGTTCCAATTGATGAAACATGCCTGCACAGTCCTCGCCCAAAAGTGTCAATCCGGTCATGCGGTACGGCGAAAGCTCCAGTTCTGAGACAACAGATTGCAGCGCCGAATATGCCCCGGCGCGCACATCTTTTTGCAGCGGACCGGTCAACGTCATGTGAAACCGGAACTGATCCAGTACATAGGGATAGCCCCAGGTAACCAGATTGGCATCTTGTGCAGGGCTCAGGCGCGATGCGCGCCGTTTGGCCAGTTCTGCCTCATCCGCGGGGGCGCGGAAACTGTCCAGCCGTTGCACCACAGTGGATGCGACGGTGGCCAGTTCTGCGGCATCCCCAACGGGCACCAGCGCCAGAAAGCGACCCAACCGCGCCAACACCAGTCCGTCGAGCGTGACCGGCGGGGTTTCATTGCATATGGTGGCCAGCGCTTTGGTCAATGTGTCTGGATCGGCGCCATCGGCGAGCCGAAACGGTGGCTTGATCGTGCCATGAAACCCATACTTGCGGGGCGTCTTTGTAATGGCGTCGATGTCGAGACTTTCAATCTGACCGTGACGGCGCGACTGACCCGAAGCCGAGTCCCAGCCCAGCCAATTGGCGCCGAATTCGGCCAATGGCGTGCCGATGTCCGGCGTGTAATAGATCGCGTAGCGGGTGAACACAGCGCACCTTTCCATTCGACATGATTGTCACATGCCACAAGGCAGGAAAGTCGCCAATGTACAAATGCACGAAGGAACTGCCAAGGGCGTTTGCACTCCGCGCGGAGCCTGTTTCGCAAGTCTGCTTGTGCACGCGGGAGTAGCGCATGGCGCAGGCCAATGTCCCTGCGGTTTTCAGAGTGCCAGGTCGATACGCGTTCGATTCGACACTAAGCTCGGACGCACCGCGCCGAAATGCTTGAGACACGGCGTCTGACAAGGGTATGTTGACAATTTGTCGCATGAGTTGAACGGCATACTGGACCTCTAAACGCATACAATGGCATGCAATGGCATACCAATTCGTTGACTCATGACACATTTTTACTTCCTTCAACCCGCTACAATTAATTAATAAAAACCTAATCAGTAAATTTATTTACAACGAAAATCCATTTTTCCAAAAAATTATTTACTCAACTCAACTCAAGACAGCTGTAATCGCACCAAATTTCCCATGGCTGCTTTATACTCGTGACATGAGTGTTTTTGCCAATTCCGACCCGGCGAACATCATTCCGGAGGAGATTTTACAATGAACAATCCAGACAAATCGCACACCAATAGCTACCCGCCATCCGAGGAGACAGTCTCAAGGGCACATGTCACTGCCAAGGACTACTCAAAGATGTATGCCGCGTCCCTTTCGGATCCAGACGCGTTCTGGGCCAAAGAGGGCAAAAGGATCGATTGGATAAAGCCATTTACCAAGGTCAAGAACACGTCCTTTGAGCCTGGAAACATCGACATTCGCTGGTTTGAGGACGGTACGCTCAACGTCTCGGCTAACTGTATCGACCGTCACCTCGAGACACGTGGCGATCAGACCGCGATCATCTGGGAGCCTGATGACCCGGCCAAGGATGCGTCGCTGCACATCACTTATCGCGATCTGCACACGTCGGTCTGCAAGATGGCCAACGTCCTCAAGGATCTGGGCGTGACCAAAGGCGACCGGGTTGTCATCTATCTGCCCATGATCCCGGAGGCCGCCTATGCGATGCTCGCTTGCGCCCGGATCGGAGCCATTCATTCCATCGTTTTTGCCGGTTTCTCCCCGGACGCCCTAGGTGCGCGGATCAACGGATGTGACGCGAAAGTCGTCATAACCGCGGATCTGGCACCCAGAGGCGGACGAGAAACCAAGCTGAAATCAAACACGGACACCGCATTGCTGCATTGCAACGACAATGTGAAATGTCTGGTGGTCAAGCGCACCGGCGGCCAGACCACCTGGACCGATCGGGACTACGACTGCACCGCCTTGATGAATGTTGCATCGGCCGATTGTCCGCCAGAGGAAATGGCTGCGGAAGATCCGCTGTTCATCCTCTACACCTCCGGGTCAACTGGTCAGCCCAAAGGCGTTGTGCACACCAGCGGTGGCTATCTGACCTATGCTGCGATGACCCATGAGATCGTATTCGACTACCACGAGGGCGACGTGTTCTGGTGCACCGCGGATGTGGGTTGGGTCACGGGCCACAGCTATATTGTCTATGGCCCGCTGGCCAATGGTGCGACGACGATCATGTTCGAAGGGGTGCCGACGTTCCCCGATGCGGGCCGCTTCTGGGAAGTCTGTGCCAAGCACAAGGTCAACCAGTTCTATACCGCGCCCACCGCCATTCGCGCCCTCATGGGTGCCGGCAAGGAATGGGTCGAAAAGCATGATCTGTCCGATCTGCGCCTTCTGGGCTCGGTCGGTGAGCCGATCAATCCCGAAGCGTGGAACTGGTATAACGAAGTTGTCGGCAAGGGCCGTTGCCCCATCGTGGATACCTTTTGGCAGACGGAAACCGGCGGTCACATGCTGACACCCCTGCCGGGGGCCACCAATCTGAAACCCGGCGCGGCACAAATCCCCTTCTTTGGCGTAAAGCCTGTTGTTCTGGAGCCGACAACGGGTGAAGTCATCGAAGGCAACGGCGTCGAAGGCGTGTTGTGCATTGGAGACAGCTGGCCCGGGCAAATGCGCACGATCTGGGGCGACCATGACCGCTTCGAGAAAACCTATTTCGGCGACTACAAAGGCTATTACTTCTCCGGTGACGGATGTCGTCGCGACGAAGACGGCGATTACTGGATCACGGGCCGCGTCGATGACGTGATCAACGTGTCCGGCCACCGCATGGGCACCGCCGAAGTGGAAAGCGCGCTTGTGGCTCATGCCAAGGTCGCTGAAAGCGCCGTGGTCGGCTATCCGCATGACGTCAAAGGCCAGGGCATCTATGCCTACGTGACCCTTATGAACGGCGAAGAACCTACGGACGTCCTGCGCAAGGAGCTTGAAACCTGGGTGCGCACCGAAATCGGGCCGATTGCCAAGCCGGATCTGATCCAGTGGGCCCCCGGCCTGCCCAAGACCCGGTCCGGCAAGATCATGCGCCGTATTCTGCGCAAGATCGCCGAAGATGATTTCGCCGCCCTGGGCGACACCTCGACCCTCGCGGACCCTTCTGTCGTCGATGACCTTATCGACAACCGCATGAATCGGAAGAATGCGTGATGGACGGCGCGAAAATGCCGGAAACCGCCCCCGTTTTGATCTTACTTGGCCCTCCCGGGGCCGGCAAGGGCACGCAGGCCCGCATGCTGGAAGAGGCTCACGGCCTCGTACAACTCTCGACAGGTGACTTGCTGCGGGCCGCCGTCGCCGCGGGCACGCCTGCAGGCAAACAGGCCGAGGCCGTGATGAAAGCGGGCGATCTGGTCAGCGACGATATCGTCATCGCCATCCTGCGCGACCGTCTGGCCGAACCTGACGGAGCAAAGGGTGTCATCCTGGATGGCTTTCCCCGCACGACCGTGCAGGCGGAGGCGCTGGACGCATTGCTGGCCGACAGCGGCCAGCGCATCGACGCGGCGATCAGCCTCGAGGTCGAGGACGCGGCGATGGTCGAGCGGATCTCGGGCCGGTTCACCTGCGGCGGCTGTGGCGAAGGCTATCACGACAGCTTCAAACCCACGACCACGGCAGGCACATGCGACCATTGCGGCAGCACGGACATGAAACGCCGTGCGGACGACAACGCCGTAACCGTGGCGCAGCGGTTGGAGGCGTACCACGCCCAGACCGCACCGCTGATCGAGTACTACCAGGCAAAAGGGGCGCTGCATCGCGTTCCTGCCATGGGCGCGATTGACAAAATCGCCTCTGCGCTCAACGCAATCGTCGCGCAGGTCAAGGCGTAGCGAACCAAGTCGGGAGGTCTGACCGACCTCTCGGGAAATCACATGGAGGAGGATAATTCATGTCTCAAATCGATGAAGAAAATAACGCCTATTGGAGTGCCAATGTGCGTCTCATCAAGATCAGCCTTGTCATCTGGGCGCTGGTCTCATTCGGCTTCGGAATCGTTTTCCGTCCGCTGCTTTCAGGCATTCCGGTCGGTGGAACCGATCTGGGGTTCTGGTTCGCACAGCAAGGCTCGATCATCGTCTTTCTGGTGCTGATCTTCTTTTATGCCTGGCGGATGAACAAGCTCGACCAGCAATTTGGCGTGGATGAGGAATAGGAAATATGGATCAGTTTACACTTAACCTGCTGTTTGTGGGCGCGTCCTTCGCGCTTTACATCGGCATCGCGATTTGGGCCCGTGCCGGGTCTACGTCGGAATTCTACGCAGCCGGCCGCGGCGTTCATCCTGTGACGAACGGGATGGCCACGGCGGCGGACTGGATGTCTGCGGCCTCGTTCATCTCGATGGCGGGCCTCATTGCCTTCACCGGCTACGACAACTCATCCTTCCTGATGGGCTGGACAGGGGGCTATGTGCTCTTGGCGCTGTTGCTGGCACCTTACTTGCGCAAATTCGGCAAGTTCACGGTGTCCGAGTTCATCGGCGATCGGTTCTACAGCTCGACGGCGCGGATGGTTGCCGTGGTCTGTCTGCTTGTGGCCTCCATCACCTACGTGATCGGTCAGATGCAGGGCGTCGGCATCGCCTTTGGTCGCTTCCTCGAGATCGACACGACCTGGGGCCTTCTGATCGGATCCTGTGTGGTGTTTGCCTATGCGGTTTTCGGCGGCATGAAAGGTGTGACATACACCCAGGTGGCACAATACTGCGTGTTGATCATGGCCTATACGATCCCGGCGGTCTTCATCTCGTTGCAACTCACAGGCAACCCGATCCCCGCATTGGGCCTGTTTGGCACTGACATCGCATCGGGCGAGCCCCTGTTGGCGAGACTTGACCAGATCGTGCGTGACCTTGGTTTTGCCGAGTACACGGCGGCCCATGGCTCGACCATCAACATGGTGCTGTTCACCCTGACGCTGATGATCGGGACTGCCGGCTTGCCTCACGTGATCATGCGCTTCTTCACCGTTCCAAAAGTGTCCGACGCCCGCTGGTCTGCTGGCTGGACGCTGGTGTTCATCGCCTTGCTCTACCTCACCGCACCTGCGGTTGGTGCCATGGCGCGTCTGAATATCTCTGAACTGATGTGGCCGAATGGAACCAATGGCGAAGCTGTCAGTGTCGAGGCAATCGACAATGATCCGGAATATGCCTGGATGGCCACATGGCAGAAAACCGGCCTTCTCGGCTGGGAAGACAAGAACGGCGACGGCAAGATCCAGTACTACAACGATCAGAATGCCGAACTGCAAGCCAAGGCGGCGGAAAATGGCTGGGTGGGCAACGAGTTGACCAACTTCAACCGTGACATCCTCGTCCTTGCCAACCCCGAAATCGCAAGCCTTCCGGGCTGGGTTATCGGCCTTGTTGCTGCGGGCGGCCTTGCGGCGGCTCTGTCAACGGCGGCGGGTTTGCTTCTGGCGATCTCCTCGGCGGTGTCTCATGACTTGCTGAAGGGTCAGTTGGCGCCGAACATGTCGGAGAAAACCGAGCTTATGGCAGCCCGGATTTCGATGGCGGCAGCGATTGTGGTGGCGGTTATTCTGGGGCTCAATCCTCCGGGGTTCGCGGCGCAAACAGTGGCCTTGGCCTTCGGTATTGCGGCGGCCTCTATCTTTCCTGCGCTGATGATGGGTATCTTCTCCACCCGGATCAACAACACAGGTGCGGTTGCAGGGATGCTGTCGGGTCTGGTGGTCACGCTGGTCTATATCTTCCTGCACAAGGGTTGGTTCTTTATTCCGGATACCAACAGCTTCACCGACGCTAATCCGTTGCTGGGTCCGGTCCAGTCCACCTCGTTCGGTGCGATTGGCGCGATGATCAACTTTGCAGTAGCCTACTTTGTCAGTGGTATGACAAAGGAGACACCACAAGAGATCAAGGATCTCGTGCAAAGCGTCCGCATCCCCCGCGGTGCTGGCGGCGCGATCGAAGACCACTAAGAACAGTCCTGTACCGCCGCAGTTCCTGTGGCGGTACACGGCATTCTGGACTACTGTTCTGTCGGCCGTAACGTCGGCAGAACGCACCCTTCTTATAAGGCCAGCACCATGCCCATATCGGCACATTTGACCCAGTTTCTCGCCTCGGTGCACCCCTATGACAGCCTGACCGACGCAGAATTGATTGCATTGGCCAACCGCTGCGAAGTTCAAAGCAACGTCACTGGCGATCGGATATTTGGCATCGGTGACACGGCAGACAGCCTCTATATCATTGCCGACGGCGCGATCGAAATCACCGACGACACGGATGTGCAACTTTCGCTGCTTGGCCCCAGAAATTCCTTTGGCGAACGCGCCTTGCTGCGCGACGAAACAGCCACCCGCACGGCGACCGTCACCGAAAACTGCACGTTGATCGTGATGCCCGCCGCCACCCTTTTCGACTTGATCAAGACACACCCGCCCGTCGCAAAATTCTTTGACCGACGCCGCCCACAGCGCGAGGATCGCAACGATCTTGCCACCATGGCCGTGGATCAGCTGATGACGCGCAATCCGATCAGTTGCAGCCCCGATACCCCGATCCGCACTGTCGCAGGTCAGATGCATGAGCGTCGTATCTCATCCATCTGCATCACGGATGCCGATGCATTCGAAGGCATCGTGACCCTGCGCGACATGAACAGCCGCGTGGTTGTTCAGGGCGCGGACCCGCTTGCGCCCGTGTCGTCGATAATGACCCCGTCGCCACTGTCGCTCAGTCCCAAGGCGCTGGTGACCGACGTGCTGCACCTGATGGTGGAGCGGGGCATCGGACATATCCCGATCGTCGAGGGTCAAACCCTTCTGGGCATCGTGACGCAAACCGATCTGACCCGCGCGCAGGCCATGTCCTCCGCCGATCTGGTGGGCCGCGTCGCCAAGGCGCAGGACGCCACCGAAATGGCGCGCGCCACTTCCGAGATACCGCAATTGCTGGTGCAGCTTGTCGATGCGGGCAACAGGCACGAAGTTGTCACCCGCCTGATCACGGACATCGCAGATACCGCGACGCGGCGCTTGCTGGCGCTGGCCGAGGCAGCCCTTGGCGCGCCGCCGGTGCCCTATCTCTGGCTTGCTTGCGGGTCTCAGGGGCGGCAGGAACAAACCGGCGTGTCCGATCAGGACAACTGCCTGATCCTGTCAGATGACGTGACCGAGGCCGACATGCCCTATTTTGCGCAGCTTGCCAAATTCGTCAGCGACGGTTTGGACGTCTGTGGGTATTTTTATTGCCCGGGCGACATGATGGCGACCAATCCGCGCTGGTGCCAGCCGCTCAAAGTCTGGCGAGGCTACTTCGAAGGCTGGATCGCCAAACCCGACCCAGAGGCGCAAATGCTGGCCTCCGTCATGTTTGACCTGCGCCCCATCGGAGGCGACGACAGCCTGTTCGTCAATCTGCAAACGCAAACGTTAAAACGCGCGTCGAAGAACTCGATCTTTACGGCCCACATGATCTCCAATTCGCTGAAACATCAGCCGCCCATCGGCTTGCTGCGGGGCCTGGCCACGATCCGCTCGGGCGAGCACCGCAACCAGCTTGACCTCAAGCATAACGGCGTCGTGCCTGTCGTGGATCTGGGGCGGATCTATACGCTGCAAGGCCAACTAAAATCGGTCAACACCCGCGCCCGCCTTGAGGCTGCCATAGCCGCGCGTGTGCTGTCCGGAACCGGTGGTGCAGACCTGCTGGCAGCTTATGATCTGATCGCCACAACCCGGCTGGACCACCAGTCGCAACAGATCAAGGCAGGGGTGAAACCCACGAACTATCTCGATCCATCGAACCTCTCCGATTTTGAGCGCAGCCATTTGCGCGACGCCTTCGTCGTGGTCAAAACAATGCAATCCGCAGCCGGATCCGGCAAAGGCGTGTTAGGATAACCTTATGTTCGTAGAACTCATCGCCACAGTTTTTGCCGGAATCGCCTGCGCGGGCGTTGCCATGTTGCTCAACATCCTGACGGGTCGCCGCCTGCCCAAATGGATCATACCGATTGCGGCCGGGGCTGGAATGATCGGCATGACGGTGTCCAATGAATATACTTGGTTTGGCCGCACCGCAGAGCGTTTGCCCGAGGGCGTCGAGATCGCCATGACTGTCGACGAACAAAGCTGGTTACGCCCATGGACTCAAATCTGGCCGTACACAAAACGCTTTGCCGCCATCGACACAGGCACGGCGCGCACCAATGAAGCCCTGCCGGATCAACGGCTGGCCGACCTCTATTTCTTTGGGCGCTGGTCTCCGGTCAATCAGGCCCCGATGTTGTTTGATTGCGCCACGGCCCGGTCTGCCCTGCTGATTGACGGTGCCACCTTTGCGGCGGACGGCACCGTGGCCGATGCCGACTGGCAGACGATGCGTACCGATGATCCCATTCTGAAACTGGTTTGCGAGACCTGACATGTTTACCCGCCTCAGCCTGCGCCTGCGCATCTTCCTCTTTTTCTGCCTGCTGGCGGGGGGGGCGGTCGCGCTGGCGGGCGGGGCGCTTTGGTTTGGCTGGTCGCGCGGCGCGGATAGCCTGCCGTCCGCTCCCTTCCTGACCGCCTTCCTCATCTTTGCATTTCTGAACACGGGCCTTGCTGTGGCGGTCTGGCTATTGTTTGACGAACATGTCGCAAAACCCATCGGCGCGCTGGCCGCAGATTTGCGATTACGGGCGCATTCAGGCGTGGACCGTCCGGTCGATCCCCAGGTTGCGCGCTATTTGGGGGATCTGGCCCCGGCGGCACAGGCCGTCTCTCAAACCCTCAGCACATCCGTATTGGACACCGCCAGCAAGGTGGCCCGCGAAACCGAGCGGCTGAAAGCGGAAAGCGAGCGTTTGACCGCCCTGTTGACGGAAATTCCGGTCGCGACCATTCTGCTCAACCCGTCTCAGGAAATCGTGCTCTATGACGGACAGGCGGCAGATGTCTTGTCGCAAGTCGCACAACCGCGCCTCAAGGCACCGCTGGCGGATTACTTCGATCCGACCGCCTTTTTCGAAGCCGTCGGCACCCTGTCGGACGACCTGCCCGAAGCAGCATTTACTCTCACCGATCCGACCGGAGTGCATAGCTATGAGGCACGTGTGAAATCGCTGGCCCAGGACGGCCATGTGCTGCTGATTGACGTTCAGTCCGACCCGCGTCAGCCGATTGCGCCGCGCCCGCTGGTGTTTGACTTTGACCTGATCGACCCGGGCGAGCGCACAGCCATCAAGGATACAAAGCTTCGGGACCTGTGTTTCGTGGCATTCGACACCGAGACGACGGGCCTCAGCGTGGAAAAGGATGACATCGTGCAAATCGGGGCGGTCCGCGTCCTGAACGGTCGGATCGTCAAGGGCGAAAGGGTCGAGACCTACGTGAACCCCGGTCGCCCGATTCCGCCTGCCTCGACCCGCATTCACCATGTCACCGACGACCATGTCGCAGGAGCCCCGGACATCGCCCGTGCCGGAAAGGACTTGCACCACTTCTCCAGAAATGCCGTGCTGGTGGCCCATAACGCGCCCTTTGACATTGGATTGTTGCGCAAGACAGCCGTGCAGTCGGGTGTGACCTGGGATCATCCGGTGCTCGATACTGTGTTGCTGTCCGCCGTCGTTTTCGGCACCACCGAAGCGCATAGCCTCGATGCATTATGTGAACGCCTGTCGGTCACCATCCCCCCGCATCTGCGCCATACGGCTCTGGGAGATGCTCAGGCAACTGGCGAAGCGCTGGTAAAGCTCATCCCCATCCTTGAAAGCAGAGGGTTCTCCACGTTCGGAGAGGTCGTTGACGCAACGCGAAAACATGGCCGCCTGTTGCAGGATCTGAATTAGAGACCACGGAAAAGGCGCCTGTGTGAAACCCGGTCTTCGCCGCAACAACCGAATGTCACCAGTTCCGTCTGCGCGACCCTGCTGGCGACCCGGTCAGCGCCCCCGTTGAACCAGAAAAATCGTCGCCGGGCACTTCGTCTTCGAGACTTTGAAACCCGTCCTTGTAGAATTGTCCGAGCAAGTTGATTGGTCAAACCAACCCACCTGTGCCATGCAGGTCCTGCGGTCTGAGAGTGCGTCGGCAGATAGCGCGCGTCTGGCCATCCAAATGCCGTCTTGCGCTGCGGTTGCTTGACCAACTGGAAACGGGCTGCACATTGACAAGGAAAAAATCGGAGTTCGTGCATTGATCCGCTGCCTCGCAATCGCCCTTCTCGCCTTACTGCCGCTGTCAGCAGCGGCTCAGGACTGTGGTCCCGACAGCCCTTGTGAGATCGCAGGCGGCACGTATCACCTTCGACTGCCTGCGGGCGACGGACCGCACCCCGTTCTGATCTGGTACCATGGCCATCGTGGCAATGGAGCCTCCATCCATCGTGGCGGCGGCTTGCAGAACGATTTTCTCGAAAATGGCTATGCTCTTTTGGCACCGAATGGGTACCAATCCGGCGATGGGCCGCGCAGCTATCCAGCGCGGGAAGGATCGCCACGCGATGATGTCGCCTTTACCTTTGCTGCTCTCGCAGACGCCGGGCAACGCGCTTCGCTGAATACAGATCGCGTTTATGTAGGCGGTTTTTCGGCCGGAGGGTCGATGGCGTGGCTCTTGGCCTGCGCCGCCGGGGATCGTCTGTCCGGGATGGTCAGTGTTGCCGGTGCGCTGAGACGACCCAATGCGACCGATTGCGCGGGGCTGAAAGGTCTGCCGATCCTTCAGATCCATGGCTTTGGTGACGGTCAGGTTCCGTTCGAAGGGCGTGCCATTCGCAACTGGCATCAAGGCAGTGTGTGGGATGCGCTGGAGCGTGCGCGGGTTGTAAACGGGTGCCGGTCAAACCCGGATCGAGTCGAGATTGACGAAGCGTACCGGAGCCGCGTTTGGGATGTATCCTGCGACACAGGCGCTGTCCGGCTGGACGTCCATGACGGCGGACACGGGCTGCCCCGTGGCTGGACGGCACGGGCGCGCGACTTTCTGGAAGGTCGGCCAGTTGCGGAATGACCCAAACGCCCTCGCACCACATCGGACCCGACACACAAAAAGGAAACGCAATGATCGACCTTTACACCTGGACCACCCCGAATGGGCGCAAGGTCTCTATCCTGCTCGAAGAGTTGGGCGTGCCTTATACCGTCAAGCCCATCGACATCACCAAGGACGAACAGTTCGCCCCCGACTTCCTGAAGATCGCGCCGAACAACAGGATACCGGCCATCGTCGATCACGAGACCGGCCTGCACCTGATGGAAACGGGTGCCATCATGCTGTATCTGGCCAAAAAGCATGACCGGTTTCAGGCTTCGGGTGATCAGTATTGGCATATGGTCGAGTGGCTGATGTGGCAAATGGGCGGTCTTGGGCCGATGCTGGGTCAGGTCCATCACTTTGTGAAATACAATCCGGGCAAGTCACCCTATGCGGAGGAACGCTATTCCAGCGAAGCACGTCGGTTGTACTGGGTACTGAACACCCAGCTTGAGGGACGTGACTATGTTGTGGGCGAGGGAACCGGAGACTACACAATCGCGGACATGGCCATTTGGCCATGGATATCGCGCCACGACTTTCAGGGGATTGACCTTGCAGAATTTCCCAACGTCGCTGCGTGGTACGCACGATTGCTGGCCCGCCCTGCTGTGCAACGCGGGTATCACGTTCCGAAAAAAGTAAACGACATACCGGGGCTTTGACGTGGCTGACCGCCACGTCAGCAGGACGGTGTTCCCTTGGCAAGTCGGCGGATCGCAATTCCGAACGTCACGGCCGTAAACACCGCACAAATCAGCGGGAGCGTGAAACTCTGACCAAGGTCATACAAAGCTCCGCCCACCCACGGAGCCAGAAATCCGGCGAGGCCCCAAGCGGTAAAAATCACGGCAAAGCTGCGTTGGAATGACAGGCTGCCAAAGGTAATCCGTGTCAGAACCGGGACGGTCGAAGCAACAAGGCCGTATCCCATCGCCACCAGAAAGAGGCCCAGACAGACCGATGCCGGGCTGACTGGGATCAGGGCAAAGCTCAATCCGATCAACGTCAACGCCAGAGCTATACTCAAGATCTGCTCCATCTGCAGACGTTGGCTCAGCCCTGCGACGGACAACCTGCCGCCGGTGTTGCCGAGCGCAATCCCGGCCATGCCAACGCTGGCCAATCCGGCGTTTGCTCCGGCAGCATCCATCATCTTCGCCCCCAATCCGAGGACCATCAGACCGCTGAAAGAGCCCAGAGCGAAAAGTATCCAGATCAGCCGCATCATCCTTCGGGTGTACACATCCTGGCCGATGGCCGGGCCTCGGTTCTGCGCACTGACATGCTGCCGAGGTGCAGGCGTCAGCGCGGCAATCAAGGATGCCACAACAAGGACAACACCCAATGGAATCAGACCGGACAATCCCCAGCCCAAGCCATCAAGCTGGCGCCAAAGCGGGCCGAACACCGCGCCGCCCAGCCCAAAGGCTGCAACCATGGCAGGCGTTGCAACGGTGTGCCTGCGCATCCGGCCTGCGACGCCCAGTGCCGTGATATACACACCCCCACTGGCCGCGCCGAACCCGCCACTGAACCACAACAGGTAGGCCGGGAAGGACGCGGCGTGCGCGGCCCCATAAACACACAGAGCCGCAATAAACCCGTAGGCGCCCACAATCCGGGGGCGCGCAGTCTCGATCGGGATCATCGGGGTCGCGATGACTGCGAGGGTAAAGCTGACGATTGCCAGGGAAAATACCAGACCGGTCTGCGCGGTCGTGACGGCAAACGTCGCTTGCAACGGCGCGATCAATGCGCTCCACCCATAGAGTGCGCCAGCGCAAAAGCAGACGAGGCCCGATGCCAGCACAGCACGCAAGCCGATGTCAGGCTGAAGGGCAGTTTGCTTTTCGGCCAACACCAGGCCCCCACAGGCAACGCAGAAATCAACTTGTATCTACAAATATGTTAGGTCAAGATACCGGGGCAATCCAGTGAAATAATAGGATGCGCGCCAGATGCACGATGCAACAGTCACAGTGAGCGGGGCTGCGGTGACGCCTTTCAATCGTCGCCGGGATGGCACTGGTCTGCGCGACTGGGCGGCATCCGCTTTTGATGCAGCGCTGGCGATGTCTGACCTGCACCGCGGCGACATTGATGCGCTCTATGTTGCATCCGAAAGCGACTTTTTTCACCTGCAACTGAACCCTGCCTCTGTCTTGGCGACCGAGCTTGGTTTAGCCGGCGTAAGTGCGACACGCTGCGAAGGCGGTGGCGCATCCGGGCAGCTGGCGGTACATGCCGCTTTGCGCGCTGTTCAATCGGGTGCCGCACGCCACGTGGCGGTTGTGGGGGTCGATCCGTCCGCTTCGTCACTGCCCGGCGATGATATCCGCACGCTTTATGGGTTTTCATTTGATGCCTGGACGGATGGCATGACCGGGCTGACCTCCACCGCGCTCTACGCCCTGTCCTATCAGGCGTTCACAGAAAGCCATACGGTATCGGATTCTGACCTTGCAACCGTCACGATCCAAAACCGCAGCAATGCCTGTCACAATCCCGGCGCACATTTGGGCCGTACGGACAGCGCCGAGGATATCGCGAACAGCCCGGTGATCGCGCATCCCTATCGCAGACTGCATTGCTCGCCGCTCTCCGACGGGGCTGCGGCCCTGATCCTCTCGGACACAAGCCACCTGCCGACAACACGCAAGTCCGCGCCGCGTGTGGTTGGTGCGGGTGCTGCAACCGATCACATGCATCTGGGCGCGCGAGCAAAGCCCGGCCTGTTCTCCGCAAAGACACGCGCCATGCAACGGGCCTGCGCCGAGGCTGATGTGACACCCAGCGCCGTCAACTATGCCGAAATCTACGACGCATATGCGGGCGCGCAGCTTCAGGGGATCGCCGCACTCGGACTGTCAGGCGACGTCATCCGCGATTTGAGGGCCGGTCGCTTTGCTCCGAACGGGGCGTGTCCAATCAACCTGTCAGGGGGCCTTATGGGCCAAGGAGCCCCTGTGGGCGCAACCGGCGTGGCGCAAACCGCCACCTGCGCCCTGATCCTCGAAGGGCGCTATCATCCCGACCTTCAGCCACAGACCCTGCCGCAGATCGCTTTGGCGGATACCCACGGCGGTATCTGCACCACATCGGCCGTCACCCTTCTTGCGCAGGGGGCGCGGGCTGCATGATCTCCTACCCCCTCTCCCTCAACTACAGCCTCGCGCCCGGATGGCTTGAACCATTTGTCAGCGGGCTGGAAACCGGCGCGGCATTGGCACGGAAATGTGACGCCTGCGCCGCCGTCAGCTTTCCACCGCTGCGGGTCTGCCCGTGTGGCGCGACTGATGCAACGTGGGTCACCTTGCCCGGCACGGCACGGATAGAACTGCGTACATACGGGTCCGATGGGGCGTTCGGCCTGGTCAGGTTTGACGGCGCGGACACCCGAGCAACGGTCAGGCTTGTCGATATCGCGCCAGACGAGGAGACCGGCCGGATCATGGCATCTGATGCCCAACGGCCCATGCTTTGCCTGACAACCATGACCGCGAAAGAGGTTTCGCATGGATAGCACACTTAGGATCCCTGCGGACCGATTGAGCGAACTGAACCTGCGCAGAGATGGCACAGGCTATTCTATCGCGTGGGCGCAAGACGCAAACCTGTTTCACATGACGGTCGGAAAGCATCTGGGCGCGGACACACGCGACACACCGGCCATGATCTTTGAGGATTCCGCAGGTCGCATTCACGTGCAGAGCTTTGCGGAGGTCGACCGCGCGGCAACGAGCCTCGCGGCGACGCTGAAACGATTGGGATATGGGCGCGGCAGCCTGATTGGCATTCACACCGGACAGCATCCCGACACGGCTGTCGCGCATATGGCGGTGTGCAAACTGGGCGGCGTTGCCGTAACCCTGTCGCAGCTTTATGGCCCCGACACCCTCCGCCATGCGCTGAACGATTGCGACCTGCCGGTGATCCTGACCTCGCAGGACGCATGGGCCCCGATGCGAGCGACCGCGGCAGATAACTTTCCCAAGCTGCACCATGTCTTTTGTCGCGACCCGCAAGGCGATGACCATGATCTGGGTGCCGCCTTGGCGGCGGATCCTGCGGGGTTTGAACCGGATTATTCCGGAGCAGATGACCCTGCCCTTCTGATGTACACCTCCGGCTCAACCGGCAAACCCAAGGGCATCCTGCACGGGCACCGGATTTTGGCGGCCTATACGCCGTCGATCAATCTGTTCTTCAACTTGTCGGTGGAGGACCCCGACGCGGTGTATTGGTCGCCCTCTGACTGGGCGTGGGTCGGTGGGCTGCTTGACATGTTGTTTCCGGCCTGGATGGCGGGCCGCCCGATCGCGACGTCCCTGGACAGGTTTGTCGCCGAAGACGCCTATGCCTTCATCAGCCGCCACAAGGTCACGCATACCTTTCTGGCCCCGACGGCGATCAAACGGCTGGCCCAGACGCCAGATCCCCATGCGGCCTATGATCTGTCGCTCCGGGTGATCTGCACCGGGGGGGAGGCACTGGCCGCTGAAACTCTGAACTGGGCGGAAAACAACCTCCGGGTCGTGTGCAACGAATTTTACGGAATGACCGAGGTCAATCACCTCATTGGCAATTGTGCTGCGCTTTTCCCGCGCAGGCCGGGGTCGATGGGTCGCGCCTATCCAGGCCATGACGTGCATCTGGTGGACGCGGAGGGCAAGGACGTCGTGGACGGTGAGACGGGTGAGATTGTCACAACCCAAACATCACCGACCCGCTTTCTGGGGTATCTCAACAACCCGGACAAAACCGCCGAGATGCAGCTTGGCCCCTATTTGCGCACCCACGACTTGGCGGTACGCGACGAAGACGGCTATTTCTGGTACAAGGGCCGATCTGACGATCTGATCAAGTCTTCAGGGTTTCGCATCGGCCCCACGGAAGTGGAGGAATGCCTGCTGGCGCACCCCAGTGTCGCCGAGGTCGCAGTCATCGCCAAACCGGATGCGGAGCGTGGGTCAATCGTGAAGGCGGTCATAAAACTGCGCGCGGGTCATGTTGGTGACGCTGCGCTTTCAGAGGCTCTGCGCGCGCATGTGAAAGCGCGTTTGGCCGGATACAAGGCGCCCCGCGCCTTTTCTTACGTGGACCGGTTTGAAATGACCTCATCGGGCAAGATCAACCGCCGTGCCCTGCGCGCCGCCGAGGAAGAAGGAACCGTTTGAGGATGAAAAAGCATATTTTCCAAAACTATGGTCCCGCTTGTGAAGCGCACGTTACAGCAACTCCGACGCGGGTCGGGTCGGCTGGGGAAAGAGGGTAGCATGCCATCAGAGGATCAGCCAAAATATGAACGCGCCTATCAGGTGATCGTGCAGCGCCTGAAATCCGGCCGCTACCCTGTTGGCGGGCGGATGCCGACGGAAAGCGAACTGGCAGCCCATTTCGATGTCAGTCGCGTCACGATCCGGCGCGCGCTCGATATGCTGGTGCAGGATGGCTATGTCGAAAGCAAGCAGGGCAGCGGGTATCGTGTATTGACACTATCGCCTGCGTCGGACACCTGCCTCACGTCCTTTACCGATGCGATGCTGCGGGCCGGGCACGATCCGTCGTCGCGCTTCATGGCGCTGGATCATTTCGAGGCAGGCGCAGACGCACTCGCACATCTGCCCCCTGAAATGCAGGGTGTCGAGGTCAGCCGCATCGTTCGACTGCGCCTTGTGGATGGGAAACCCAGCATGTTGGTCATGACCTACGCGCCGCGCAGCTTGCTCAAAGACGCCCGGCCCGAAGATTTCCCCGAACGCGGGCCGGGTCAGTCCATCCTGCGCATTCTCAGCGACCGGTTTCAACTCGACTGGTCTGCCGCCTGCGAAGACATCAGCCCCATTCTGGCGGACGACGCCATGGCCGAAACCTTTGAGATCGAAAAGGGGCAGCCATTGTTGAAACAGGCCTGTTCCGCCTTTGATGATGCCGGGCGCATCGTCTTTCACGAAGACGTCTACCGGGCGGGATCGGTCAGCTTCAACCTGTCGCAAACCGCCAGAACACCCCGCCATGTTTAGGACCCAAAACCATGACATTTGACCAATTGCCCCCCGAGCTGATGACCGAACGCCTCGCGCTGCCCACGGGCGACGGCCCTGTCCGATTGCTGATCGACACGGATGCGGCGAACGAAATCGACGATCAGTACGCTATCGCATGGGCGCTGTTGTCGCCTGAACATATGACTGTCGAGGCTGTGACGGCCGTCCCGTTCTCCTTTGCGCATCACCAGCCGGAATTGCTGGCCGCAGAAAAAGCACTCGAAGAAGGATCCGCGCACAAGGAACATCTGGTGGGCGGTTTTCAGGGCTGGCTCGACCGGCTGCATGCGCAGGGACGACGTGCCGCTGAGTTGAACTTTGTCGGCCCGGCAGAAGGTATGGCCCTGAGCTACACAGAGATCTGCACGATCTATGACAAACTGGGCATGCCCCGTGACGGGCGCGTCTTCGAAGGCGCGACCCGCTATATGCAAAGCACGGACGACATCGTGGAGTCCGAAGCGGTCGATACGATCATCCGACTGGCGCGTGACGGAGATGCACCTCTGTATATTGCCGCGATGGGATGCGTCACGAACATTGCCAGCGCGCTGCTGAAAGCGCCGGACATCATCGACCGCATCGTGGTGATCTGGACTTCGGCCTATCCATCATCTGCACCGCATTGCAACCGCCCGTCACTGAACCTCGTCCAGGACGTGCACGCCTCCCGGCTGATCTTTGACAGCGGTGTGCCGCATATCTATCTGCCGGGCTATCACGTGGGCGCGCAACTCAAGATATCAGAGCCGGAAATGGCCGCTTTTGTCAAAGGTCGGGGGGCCATTGGAGACTACCTTTATCATCTTTATACCAACAACCCGCTGCATGACATGTTCGCCATTACCAACCGCGACCAGCGCACGTGGGTGATCTGGGACATCATCAACATTGCGTGGCTGATCAATCCGGCATGGGTACCGACGCATCTGACCACGTCACCGGTTCTTGGTCAGGATCTGTATTGGGAGCACCTCGGCAACCGGCATCAGATGCGGGAAGCGCATGACGTGCAACGCGATGAGATCTTTCTGGACCTGTATGCCAAACTGGCCCGCGCCGCTAGGTGAAGTCGCGGGCGTCGAGATGATCCGACATCGGAACACAGCCCAGTATATCCATGCCGGTCCACGATGCGAATTCCTGGAGGATGCCGCTGACATCACCCGGCACCAGCACGAAATGATGCTCCAGCCCATGTGCCATGACGGTCGCAACGACGTCTTCGAGCGATGCGTCCGTGCCGTCGATCCTGAAGGTGTCCAGCCAACCGCGACATCCGGTAAACCCGCTGGGATCGCGCCCCGCCACCACGGCGGTCATGCCAAAGTATGCGCCTCCATTGCGCGCCACGCGGAACACACTGCACGGGCCATCGCGGAATACCAGATCGCTGATCGCGCCATAGATCGGTCCCGCTTCGGTGCCGCGTCCGATCATCGGGTGATTGATCCATTTCGCGCCGCTTTCATCGGCCAGATACAGCGGCCCGCCGCCGCCGTGCCACATCAGCAACTGTCCGGCGTCCAGATCGGGTTCTGTCATATCCAGAAGATAGCCCACCTGACCAGTCACGGACCGCGCCACCAGTTGCGTCACGGCTCCCAGAACATCGCCCTCGGACGCCAAAGGCAGGGCATGTTTTTCCTCAAGCCAGGTAAAGGCCGCGCCCGGATGCATGCCCGGATTTTCCTGCAAGGCTGGCCAGTCGCTGACGGCGAGCGCTGCATAATCGCCGGCTTCCGCCATATCCGCCAAGGCAAGCGCCGCCTGCGCCGTCAGCGCCATTTGCGCATCTGAAACACCGTCGATTTGCGCCGCGGCTGCCATTGCCGCGACTTCCTGCGACACGCGAGCAGCATCAAGCCTCGCCATCCGCTGCGTCAATTCGTGAATGTCGTGGTGCGTCACCTCCACGCCAAGGCGCTTGCGCAAGGCTGACGTTGACACTTCCATGTTGTAAAAGGTCATGGCCAGCCCGCCAATGACCCCGATCCGGGCCCCGCGCAACGAAACGACCGCCCTGATCGCCTGAAGGGTGCTGCGCAACCGGGCTTGCAGCGCCGGGCTGTCAGGCGCGCCGTGATACCATTGCACCGGATCGCGTTTCAGGTCACGGACCTGCCGTGCAATGGACATCGACATGTTCAACGAAACGAAGTTGTTCAGCTGCACGTCGCCCGTGCGCACCGGCTCCGGCACGGACCAGAACCCGCAGCGAAACGGCGACGCAGCCACGGTTCGCGCCACGTCTCCCATCGTAAAACCACCATGCAGCAGCAGAACAAAGTCAACGCCCTGAGCGGTGAAATCATCCAGAACGGTTTGTGTCTCTGCTCCATTCATCGGAATGTTCGGGCTGACATACAGCTCCGTATTGGTTTCCTCGCAGAGGCCAGCCAGAGCCGCTTCGGCCTTATCCCATACGCTGTGTTTTTCAGGGAAATAACTGGGCAGTGACGCCCGGATCAATCCAGCTTTCATGGCAGGTCCTCCCTCAAATCCGCAGATAGCCGCCATCGACAATCAGCGACGTGCCCATCACATATTTTGCCAGATCGGAAGCCAGGTAGATGCATGCGTCCGCCACCTCTTCGGGTTCACCCCAACGGCGGGCCGGGATCATATCGAGATATCCCTCGCCGGTTTCGGTGCCGATGACGGGGTCATCCTCGATGTTCATCTGGGTGCGCATGATGCCGGGATTGACGTTGTTGACACGAATGCCCATCGGCCCCAACTCATCGGCCAGCGAATAGGTCAGCAGCCGCACCGCGCCTTTGGACATGTTGTAATGGCAAAACCCGCCCGTGCCGCGCATTCCGGCGATGGAGCACATGTTGATGATCACGCCGCTTTTGCGTTTCGCCATGGCCCGCGCGGCCATTTGCGCGCCGAAGAAAACGCTTTTGACGTTCACGTCCTGCATTCGGTGATAGGTTTCTTCGGTGGCTTCCAGAAATGGTTCCTTTTGCAGGATACCCGCGTTGTTCACCATGATGTCCAGCCCGCCCCAGTCTTCGGCTTCGGCGACGAGCGCTTGCAATTCCGTGATCTGACTGACATCGCATTTTACGAACCTGGCCATGCCTGGAGAATTCTCGTTGATCGCCTCCGCCGTCGGCACGCCGCCTTCACGGCCCATTTCTGACAGATCGGCCACGATCACCTTGGCCCCGTGTTTGACAAAGCCTTCGGCGATGGCCCGCCCGTTTCCGCTGGACCCGCCGGTGACGATGGCAATCTTGTCTTTCAAGAGCATGGAAGCCTCCTAGTTCAAAGTTGCGATCAGCCGCGCCAAACGTGTCCTGCCGGTGTCGGCCAACCATGCGCGCAACGCCTTTTCTCCCTGTGCGCCGAACACGTCTACACCGTCTGACCAGATTGCGCGGCCACACATGAAGCCCGCAAAATCAACGCCCGCGTCGCCTGCCATTTTCAATGAGGCTTCAAACCATTCGAAGGCCACACCTGCACTCAGATAGACCAAATCAATCCCATCGGCCTCCGCCGCCGCCGCGCGGAAAGCGTCCAGCGCATCCGCGTGGCTCATCTGCGGCGTGCCGAAGCCTTCGACATATCCAAGATCGACAGGTATTTCGACTTTCAGAACATCCACCTGAAAGCGCGGATCGGCAAAAACGGCTGTGGCGCGGCGCACCAGATCGGGTTTGAGCGCAGCGTAATCCGGCCCACCAGACGCGACCGTCGGGTGATAGACAAGCGGCTCCATCAGATAACGGATACCGACCTCGCGACATTTCTTGCCAATATCCACAACCAGATCCTGTTTTTGCGCATTAAGGGACGGATCATCATCCGGGGCGTAGTACATAAAGAACTTCAGCTGTTTGACGCCCATATCGGGGTAGTCATGAATGGTGAAGTTCTCCGGCAATACGGTGATCCGATCATCAGCCGAGATGTGATAGGTATCCGCCTCGAAGGCGAGCATGCGGTCGCAGCCCTCAGGGTAGGCGGACAACAGTTCCGGGCCACAATTCGCATCCAGCAACACGGTACTCGCGCCGGGTCCGAGCGTTTCCAGAACCGCCCGCTTGAACGTAACCAGATCATCCGGCTGTGCCCGTGGCCCCCGCGCCGTGCGGATACTGTCCGCAAGCCCGCTGCCTGCATCAACCGCAACACCATGCATTTTGCCTGTCATCACCTACACCCCCTGTGCGCTGATATGGGGAAAATGGGGTGCTTTGTGCGGCGCACGCCAAAGATCCAGCATTTGCTGGGTAGGTGTGAACAACGAAATGGAAAACCCGCCCATTTCCTGCGTGGTGGAATAGGACCCGATCATCGGCGCAACGGGATTGATGCCCAACGCCCCGAGTTGCTGTGCAACCTCGCCGTACACCGTCAAAAGCTCCATCATTGTGGTGCCACCACTGCCGTTGACCAACACGACGGTTGGTGTGCCAGACGCGATGGGCCCATCCTCCAGCAATGCGCCCAGCATATAGGACACAAGCTCTTTGACCGGTCCGACCTTGCGCCGTCCGACGCCAGGCTCGCCATGCACACCCATGCCAATGAAAATCTCGTCATCGGGCAGCGTGAACATCAATTCACCGGTCAGCGGGGATACGCCCGGAGACACCGCGGCGCCCAACGTTCGCGTCGCAGACCGCACGTCGACCCCCAGCGCCATCAGGTCGTCAATCCCCATGCCCTGTTCGGCCGCCGCCCCCAGAATCTTGTAAATGAACATGGTGCCCGCCGCACCGCGCCGATCTTCTTCCTCGACCTTCGGCGCCGAGGATATGTCGTCATACATCAACAAGGGCTGCACATTCAGCCCATTGTCCTGCGCCATCATCGCTGCACCATTGCCGTTGATCACGTCGCCTTCGTGTCGCGAGATCAGCAAAATGGCGCCGGCGTCGCCGCAGACCTCTTCGATGCCTTCGAGGATGGCATCAGATGCGGGTGCCGCAAACACGTCGCCCACAACGTTCGCGTCCAACAGCCCTTCGCCGACAAAGCCCATCGCAATCGGTTCATGACCGCAGCCATTGCCGATCAGCAAGGCAACCTTGCCGTCTTTGGTGCGCAAGGTCTTGCGGCGCACTACCCGTGGTGAAGCGCCCCGCATCACGATATCCGGATAGGCCGCAACAAAGCCGTCGATCATGTCGTCCGGCATTGTTTCTTTGCTGTTATACAGTTTTTTCATCTGTCTCTCCAATCGGCATAGAGGGCCAAAAGTTCTGCTACGGATGTTGCTCCGGCATCCACATGGCCGACACCTGCCCCTTCGACATACCGCGCGCGTCCGCGTTTCGCGGCCATGTCACGCGTGGCGTCACGCCCCTGCGCGGCGGCAGTCGCTGCGGCCTGCGCCGTCGTCTCGGCGGCAGCCGGGATCAATGCATCGAGCATCGTCTTGTCTCCCGCCTTTGCCTGCCCCAGTTGCGCGATCTTGGCAGCGGCTTCCATTAATGCCTTATCAAGCGCACTGCCCCTCGAAGCCTGACCAAGCGCCCCGATCAATTGTGCAAATAGTGATCCCGAGGCCCCACCTGCAGTCTTGCGAAACGCTTTTTCCGGTGCGTCCTCTGCCGTGGCCGCCGCACGCAACCCTTTGAGGATCGTGGTCCCGTGGTCTCCGTCACCGGTGGCCGCATCCAGCGCGTTCAACTCTGCTTCCAGAGCCTCGAACCGTGTGACGCAAAGGGTGAGAAAGTCCTTCATCCAAACGTCTTTTTCATAAAGGCAAGCGCCCGTTTTGCGGCATCGGTCGGGTCGGGTTCTATGTTGCGCCAGATATTGAGGTCGGCACTTGCAGGATTGCCGCCGATCACGAACATCTCCGCCACGATCCAGCCGTCATAGTGCGCATCTTCAAGCCCGGCCTTGACGTCATCCCAAGGCAGATGGCCCGATCCCGGCACACCGCGATCATTGTCAGAGACATGAAAATGGGAGAGCTTGCCTTTGGCAGAACCGATGGCTGCGCGGATATCCTTTTCCTCGATGTTGAGATGGAACGTATCCAGCAGTACGCCGATGCGTTCGGATTCTGCCGCGGTCGAAATCGCCACCGCCTCGGCCGCCGTATTCACCAGATCGGTTTCAAACCGGTTGAGCATCTCGATCCCCAAGGTCACCTCATGGGCCGTCAACGTGTCGTGCAACTGCGCCAAAGATGCAGCCGAGCGTTCGGCACGGGCCGGTTTGTTCAGCGGATCAAACTGACCCCAAGGGGCAAAAACCACACCCGCGAGGCCGCGCGATCCAATCCGCGCGGTCGTCGCGATGGCCCATTCGAGGTATGCGACGCCTGCGGCGCGGACATCGGGATCGGTTGAGGTAATGTCCTTGTCCGGGGCGAGCCCGTCAGAACATGTCACTGCCAACCCGTGATCGCGCACCGCCTTGCCCAACGCCGCAGCCTTTTCATCGCTCATGCCAAGCAACGACACCTCGACCCCGTCAAACCCCAGATCGGCCACGGTCTTCAGGATCGGCGTAATCTCGTCGGTCCACCGCGCCTGCCAAAGCCCGGCATGTATCCCGTATTTCATATGATCTCCTCCGTCAGGGTCAGGGCGGTGGCAAAGACCGCTTCGTTGCTGATCTCAAGTTCCGCCAGCCCCTCGGGCGACATCGGGTCCATGAAGCGCCGACCTGCCGTCAATTCATCCCAGACCACCAGCATCGACACCCCCGGCACACCGTATCTGGCCGCCGCCGCGAGTGTCGTTGCCGTTTCCATATCCACGCTCAGCAAGCCATCCTTGTGCCAGGCCTCATACATCTCGGTGGTCTCTGCAAAGAGCGATGAAAAGGTCACGTGCGGGCCGACATGGACTGTTCGATTGCGTGCGTTCAATGCATCTTTGGCGCGCGCTCTCCACGCGGGATCGGCGCGCACCAGATTGTCGATGACATAATGATGCGCGACGCCATCCTTGCACCAGATCTTGTTCGGAAGGACGATATCGCCCGGTGCCAGATACGATTGCAGCCCCCCACATGTTCCGATCTGGATGACCAGTTTGCAGCCCAGCTGCGCGAAGATCTGTGATATTTCAACCGCGCGCGGCGCGCCGTAGGCCATGCAGAACACGACTTGCTTGTCCCCATGCCTGCCCCAGAAAATGTCGGGGAACCCAAGTTCGCGCACGTCGGTCAGCGCGCTGAGCCGGAGCGCCTGCCGCTCTGCCCGCCACCATGACCCTTCGAGGATCACGACGTCGGGAACTTCATCCTCGGTCAGGTTCAAGCCGGATAACCATTCGGCGCGGGTCACATCAAAAATGGATCGGAAGTTGATACCCATCAGATCACCCACAAGGTCGTGCGCGGCAAATGGACCGGCAGCGTGTCGCCAACTCCATAGCTTTCGATCTCGTTCGGATTGACGACGGCTTCAACTTCGGTATCGCAGACGATCAGTTTCAGCCGGGTTTGCGTGCCCAGATAGATGATATCGGCAATCTGAGCCGTCAGCAGGTTTTCCTGCTCCTGCCCGGATCCGATCCGCACGTTTTCAGGGCGGAACGTCAGCCTTCCGGTTCCGCTGACTGCGCCCGCCGGCAAAGCGAGTTTACCCAGAGCACACTCGAAACTGTGTCCGTCTGACGTGCCGGGAATAAAGTTATGGCCCCCAAAGAACCGCGCTGTCGCTTCGTCCACGGGGCGTTTGTAAAAGACATCGGCCCGGTCATATTGCTTCATCTGACCATCAAGGATCAGGGCGACGCGGTCGGCAAGCACGACGGCCTCTTCCTGATCGTGTGTGACAAAGATTGTGGTAATTCCCATCTCTTGCTGCAAGGAGCGGATCAGATCCCGCATCTCGAATCGCAGATGCGCGTCCAGATTGGACAGTGGTTCATCCAGCAAAAGCACATTGGGCTGAACGATCAAAGCGCGGGCCAGTGCAACACGCTGCTGTTGTCCGCCCGACAAGGCTGAAGGTTTGCGATCCCCCAGATGGGGCAGTTTGACCAGTTCCAGCATCTCGCCGACGCGGCGGCTGATCTCGGCAGGATCGATCTTGCGCATCTTCAGGCCGAAACCGACATTCTCCGCAACGCTCATATACGGGAACAGCAGATAGTTCTGAAACACCATGACGACCCCGCGGTTCTCGGGCTTGTCGCGCAGCACAGACCGGCCATCGAACATCACGTCGCCGGACGTCGGCTCCAGCAACCCCGCGATCATCTTCATCGTTGTTGTCTTGCCGCAGCCGGATGGCCCCAGCAACGCGGTCAACTCACCGGTAGGAATTTCAAGCGACAGTCGATCCAGCGCGGGTGCCTCTGCGCCGGGATACACCTTGGTCAGCTCTTTGATGGATACATGGGTCAAATCTGGCCAAAGCCTCCGACTGCGCCCGAGCGACCCGACAAGTGCTTGGCTGTGAGTAACAGAATGATGATTCCGGGCAGGATATAGATCATACCAATGGCGCCTGTGATGTCGTTTCGCCCGGACGTTGCGAAGTTGAACAGAAGCAGCGGCAGCGTCTCGACCCTCCCGCCCCCGATGAGCAACGTGAGGATGTACTGGCTCCAGGAGACAAGAAAGGCAAAGAGCCCACCCACGATAATGCCCGGCCGGATTGCGGGGAGAGTCACATACCAGAATGTCTTGAGCGGCGATGCGCCAAGGCTGCGCGCCTGTGCCTCGAAGGCGGGGTCATAGTTGGAAAATATCCCCGCCATCACCAGAACCATATATGGCAACGTCGGGATCAGGTGCACCAAGATCACGCCATGGACCGTGTTATTCAGGCCCATCGAGATAAAGACCGAATGGATGCCGAGGACGACGGCGATGCCCGGAACGATCGTCGGGGCAAGGATCATCAGCTCGACGATTTCCTTGCCCCTGAATTTATACATGCCCAGCGCACGACCGGCAGGCACGCCCACGAGGATCGACAAAAACGTCGCCACCAGCGAAATCCAGATCGTCAGCCACAGGCTATCCAACACGCCGGCGGTATCTGACATCGCGTATTCCCAGGCCCGCATGGACCAGTTGCGCGGCAGCAGATCGGGATAGAACCAGCCTTTGGCAAAGGACCAGATGGCCAGCGGGATCAGCGGCAATATCAGCCAAGTGATCAGAACCGCGCCGGTCAGGACACGAAAGCTGCGCATGCCAAGGCTTTCTTGGGTTGCCATGTGTTATCCCCTGATCCGGCGGCGCGAATAGCGCACGTAAAAATAAATCATCACCGCGCTCAGCAAGGCGATCACGATAGCCATGGCTATGGCTTCGGGGCGCGCGGCCAGATCAACGTCGGTGTATTTGCGGTAGGCCAGCACCGGCAACGCGGCGGGGAAATTCGCTCCCAGAATGGCGGGTATTTCATAGGCGCCAAATGTGAAGGCGAAGACCATGACGCTGGCCGACAACACACCCGGAAAGATCAGCGGCAATAGGACATAGCGGAAGGTCTGCCATTTGCTCGCGCCCAGCGACCGCGCCACGCTTTCGTAATCCTCGCCAATCGACTGCATATTCGCCAGAACGATTACGCCGATGAATGGAATCTCTTTCCATACGTATTGCAGAATGATGCCAATGGCATAGGGATCAAAAACCAGCGCCGGAAAGTCGGCCGGACTCGCGATCAGATTGAATTCGGCGGCCAGCCGGGCAAAGCTGCCCGATTGCGAAAACAGATAGAGCATGCCGATGGCACCGACCAGATGCGGCACGGTGAGGTTGATCTGGAACAGGAAATTCACCAAACCGCGCCCGATGAAACTGCGGCGCAACAACAGCGCCGCCCCGATGGCAAGCACCGAGGAAATCACGGTCGAGGTAAAGGCAATGTGGAACGTCAGCGCGAAGGAGAGATAAAACTCCCGGTCAGTAAAGACCGAGATATAGGCGTCAAAATTCGGCTGGGTCAGGCCGATGACCGGCATATAGTTGAAGCTGCGCATCGCTCCGATGGCGAGACCACCAAAGAACAGCACGACGATAATGAACATGGCCGGCAGCAGCAGCAAAAAGATCTTCATGCGGTCCGACATAGCGCCTGACACCTCATCAGATATGCGGGGGAGTATGTGTCCACGGCACCCCGAATTTGGGCGCCGCGGACAGGGTCAGCGGGAGGAGGAGTTACTGACCCACGTTCTCAAGCCAGCCTTTTTCGATGGCTGAAATCCAGGACGCCTGCAATTCCGGCAGGGCGGCCTTGGACAGTTCTTCGGCCGGTACGACGTTTGGATGCGACACGATGGTGGCAAAGTCGGCCTGCACTTCGGGGCTTGTGCGGCTCACCTCGATCGCAGGGGCAGCGCCCCAAACGGTTGGCAAGGCTTTCTGGTACTGGGCCTCACCGGACAAGAGCACGTTTTGCAAGACCAGTGCGGCCGCCTTGTTGGGCGAATTGAACGGAATGATCGTATAGTTCGTGTTCCCGATCGTGCCGTCCGTCAGGCCGTACCCCTGCGTGGTTGGGGGGAACACACCGTTTTCAATGTTCAGACCCACGCCCGAAGGTTCGTAGTTGAACGTCAGGTCAACTTCAGAGTTGGCATAAAGCTGCTCCATCGCAGAGATTGACGCAGGATAGGTTGCGCCCTCGCGCCACAGATAGGGCTCCATATCATTCAGGATTTGCCAGGTTTTCGCAGCGACCTCGTCGTACTTCGCCTGATCGAAATCTCCCAGCAAGCCGTCGACCCCGCCCGCTGCATGATAGAACACATGGCGGACAAAGACCGACCCATTGAAATCCGGTGGCGCCGGATAGGTGAATTTACCCGGATTTTCCCGAACCCAGTCAAGCAACTCCGCAATCGAGCGCGGCGGCTCAGACGTCCGGTTGGTGTCATAGGCAAACGCAAACTGGGCCTTGGACCAGGGCACCTCGCAGCCATCGACCGGCACGCCAAAATCGTTTGCAATGGCCGGGTTGTCCCAGTCGATCAGCGCATTGTTCGGCAGAATGTCGGTATAGCCGCAATAAGCGAGCCCACCTTGCTTCATCGTGCGGAAGTTTTCGCCGTTGATCCAGATCATATCGACGGACCCGGCATCCGTCACTCCGGATTCCTTTTCGCCCAGCACGATATTCACGGCCTCGACAGTGTCGCTCAGGCCGACGCGGTTCAGGGTAATGTCATATTCATCCGACAAGATCCCACCGATAAATTCCGTCACATATTGGTTGATGTTGTCCGAGCCGCCCCACAGGAACCAGTTCACCTCGCCGCCACGGGCCAGTTCAACCACTTCGTCCCATGACATGTTGTTCAGCGCATCACCGTCGGCAGTGTCCGCGAACGTGGCCGCCGGAGCCATCATGACGGTCGATGCCAAAAGGCACTTCATTAGTAAGTGTCGCATTTTTCCTCCCTGAATTCATGTGATGCTGTCGCTGATCCCAAAGGTCCGTCATCCGGACAGTTGAGACTCTTCAACCAAGACAAACGGCACCAGAAAACGCCGTTCATTGCCAACCGAAACCAAACAACAGCGTATCTGCTTCCTCCAAAGCAAATTTGTATCTACAATTTGATATTAATGATTTTCACCTGTCAAGCATGACTTTTCGAAATCAAGCGATGCTCGGCTCGACAAACAGGACATTTTTTGGATGTCTGCCAGCGCGATGCACAAAAAAGGCCAGCATCTTCGGGAGGAGGTGAAGATGCTGGCCCTTTGCAGCGGCGTAATTCGTTGATGTGTCGCCGCTGGATGCGCTGGTTTACTCTGGGAGGAGCGAGATCCAGCGCATGTCTTTTATTCGTTTAGCGGCCGTCACGCGCCATAAGCGTGTCTGCGTGGCGCCGGATATCGGCCCGCGAGGTGCCACATTCTGCAAGTTGCTGATCGCTCATGGCGGACAGCGTGGAGACCATGCGCGCGGTCTGGAGTGACCGCACAACGGAGTTAACCCGTCCAAACGCGCGCGCCCCGAAATGCATCAGGCCGGCGACAAGGCTGTGTCCTCGATCTGAAGCCGTTGAAAGCGGCTCAGATGCGTGCGAATTAACAGCCATATGCAGCCTCACGCGCAAGTCTGTTGATATCGCCACGCAAGATACCCAAGTCTTGGAGATCGCGGTCGGACAGCGCCGACAATTCGCCATGCGTGGCGTTGTAGACCTTGCGTTTGGCAAGCGCAGTTTGAATTTGAGTGCGCTTTTGGTTAAAAAATGTGCGGCCAGCATCGAGAACGACGTCTAGCACAGTGCTTGATTGTGTAATTGCCATAGTTATATCCCGTCTATTGCTGCAGTGCAGTATTTGTGCTGCACAAGACAGGTAGGTCTGTTTGGTAGCGCTCACAATTTGCGGATTTGGCATAGGACCCATGCCAGTTTGGAACACGGGACAGGTGACATGGATATTTCTGCGCAAATGTTGATCTTTGCCACTGTCGTGGAACAGGGCAGTATTTCCGCGGCGGCGCGCTCAATGGGCCAGACACCGTCGGCGGTCAGCAAGCAGATCGGCTTGCTGGAAGATCATGTAAATTACCGATTACTGAACCGCACCAGAACAGGCATTTCGCCCACGCAGGAAGGGCAGGAATTCTATGAAAAATGCAAGGCGATGGCCGAAAAATTCAAGGAAGCCGAAGCGCTGATCCTGAACTTCGACGGCACCCCGCGGGGCCAACTCAAGGTTGCGTGTACTGTCGCCTTCGGAAAATCGCAACTGATCCCTGCCCTGCCGAAATTCATGGAAGAGTTTCCGGAGGTGCGGGTTTCCCTGAACCTGACGGATCGCGAGGTCGATCTGCAAAGCGAAGGCTTTGACGCGGCCGTGTGCTTTGCCGAACAGCGCACCCATCCCGATACGGTCATGCGCCGCGTTATGAAAAGCCGCCGGGTCCTGTGTGCCTCCCCTGCCTATCTTGAACGCAGGGGTACGCCCACGGATTTCGCCGCATTGGCCAAACACAATTGCCTCAGGTTCGCTGGAAACAGCCAGCGAAACTGGTGGAAAAACGATGACCCTGCTGCCAAGCACAGCTTTGAAGCGCAAGGGAATTTCGAGGGAAACAGCACCGACGTCATCCTGCGCGCCACGCTTGCGGGCGTGGGGATTGCGCGCCTGCCCCGGTATATGACGGAACAGAAATTCCAGACCGGAGAACTGGTCCATGTCATGCCAGAATATGCGCCGCCGAGCACCGATATCGTCGTCATGTTCGCGGACAAACGCAATCTGGCCCCGAAGACGCGCGCCTTCATTGATTTTCTGGTGCGTCAGTTTCGCGACACGCCAAACCTGAAAATGACCGGCTCATAGCGCCCCCGACGTTCCCGGTCAGGACAGACGGGCATGGTCCGGCCAGCTTCGCCATATGGTCAATTCGGATACCCTAGAACACGCCCCCATGCGATCTTTGACCAGGCCACCTCGTGGAGAAAATACGACACGAACCCGGCGATGGCCCCGGACAGAGCGATGCCGCCGCCCGCTGCGATCGATCCAGTAAACACAAAACCGATGGCCGTCATGGTGATCAGTCCAGCAACCTGCCAGGTCAAGGCTTTGGTGATCAGTCGTAGGGTGGTATCCATCTGCGCCATCTCCGGGCTGTTTTGAGTTTCCACCGAATTATCCCGGATCAAAGCGCATGGACATTCTGCAAATTTGCTGCACAAACTCTATTATGCAGGATAAAAACAACAAAGTGCAAAATAATGGACAAACGTGATCGTGCATTGATCTTTCGCAAGCGGCTTGAGGAAGCGATGTCCCTCAAAGGCGTGACGCGCAGCGGCCTTTCGAGAAAAACACGGGTCGATCGCTCGACCATCGGTCAATTGTTGAAAGATGACCAACCCAGGCTGCCCAACGCGCAACTGGCGGCCGACGTCGCCGATGCATTGAGCGTCAGTACCGATTGGCTTCTTGGACTGACAAACAGGCCCGAAACCCCCGGCGACATCGTGGCAGCCGCCCTGTCACTCAGCCCCGCGGAACGCACATCGGCGGACGAACAATTGCTGGAATGGCATCACGAAGCTGCCGGTTTCAAGGTGCGTCACGTTCCGGCGACATTGCCCGATATTCTCAAGACGGAACGGATGTTGGATTGGGAATATGCGTCCTTTCGCGCACGCCGTTCAGCAGAGGCGTTTTCAGCAATGCAAGATCAGCTGGAATGGCTCTCTTCCGGCGTGTCGGACTACGAAATCGCGTTGCCGGTCCACGAAATCGAGGCCTGCGCGGACGGAACAGCCTATTACAAGGGGGTCACTCAAGACGTGCGATACGAGCAATTGGGTTTTATCGCCGATCAATGCGAGGAAATGTTCCCGCGTTTGCGGATATTCCTGTTTGATGCCCACAAGGTCTACAGCGCACCGGTGACGATTTTTGGACCGAATCTGGCAGTGATTTATGTCGGTCAGTGCTATCTGGCATTTCGCGAAGCGGAACGCGTGAAATCATTGACGCATCACTTTGATTGGCTGGTCCGTGAGGCCACGGTCGACGCGCGCCATGTGGCCGCGCATATCCGGTCGCTCATGATCCCGTGACATCGGCAAGCAGGGTTTCCTCAGGACCCGCGCCTTTAGATTTGTCATCAATGCGTTGATGTTTTTGTGCAGATCATTGTTTTGCATGCATTCATCAGAGCGTGTCAGGCGAGGGACCAGTCGTCTGACAAAGTGGCTCTCGGGAATTCATTTGATTTCGGTCATGACAAACCCGCCCGAATTTCCCAGTTGATGATTTGCGGCAACCAGTTTGGATAGCATGCTGAGGTGAAAACACCCTTGCATGGCTTGACTGATTTCATCGTTTGACGCGACCAGTTTGCGCAGCACATCGCTGGGTATCGTCCAATAATGTATAGGGCCCATTGCAGTCGCTGTTCCCGTTGCCGGATTGATTGAGCAACCCCACGTCTGGAAATTCGGATTTGGCATGATCACGCATCCTGGCATTCCCATTTGATATAGGCCTT
>NZ_JAIMIA010000038.1 GCF_019966495.1 Tateyamaria pelophila
AACGCATGATCTTCTCTCCTGAATTTTGAAACCATACCGCCACAGCGGGTTTCAAAATTCAGGAGAGAAGATCAGAGAAAGATTCGCTGAAGCGGACCGGCTAGAAGCCGGTGGCTTCGATCCATTAGGTGGAAAGTGAATTTTCCGTCATTCCGTCTGGCGCGCGTTGGTGCGGCACTGGCCATTGTTGGCATTCTTTCTGCATGCGGATTGGCCCAGGTCGGCCCCAACAAAAGAGAAATCTACGAAGGCTCCGTGCAAAAGCAAGGCGACGCATTTGTTGTCACGGTCAATGACAGTGTGACCCGTGCCACCGCAGTTACCCCAGCCCTGGGCTTTTCCAACAGCTTCAAGAACGCCGGTGTTCTGGGATCCGATACGATCCGCCCCGGCGACAAACTCGGCCTCACGATCTGGGAAAACGTCGATGACGGCTTGCTCGTCGGCGAAACCCAAAGCTCCACAATCCTCGAAGAAGTGCAGGTTGACGGGGATGGTTTCATCTTTGTCCCTTACGCCGGGCGTATTCGGGCTGCAGACAACTCTCCCGAAGAGATTCGGCGCATCATCACGATGCGCCTCGAAGAACAAACACCCGATCCGCAGGTGCAAGTGCGCCGCCTCGCAGGCGACGGCTCGACGGTCTCCTTGATCGGATCGGTTGGCGCGCAGGGCGTTTACGCAATCGAACGCCCCACGCGGACGTTGTCGACCATGCTGGCGCGGGCCGGCGGTGTGACAATCACACCGGAAATCGCACAAGTGACCGTCATTCGGGGCGGTATGCGCAGCCGCATCTGGTTCCAGGATCTTTTCAAGTACCCCGAACTCGATATCGCCTTGCGGGGCGGTGACCGCATTCTTGTCGAAGAAGACACCCGCAGCTTTACAGCCATGGGCGCAACGAGCGGGCAATCGCGCGTACAGTTTCGCAGCCAGGACCTGAACGCACTGGAGGCCATTGCAGAAGTGGGTGGTTTGCAGTCTTCCGCAGCTGACCCGACCGGTATTTTCGTCTTCCGTAACGAGACCGCAGCGATTTCAAATACCGTTCTTGGGCGGAGCGATCTGGTTGGTGAGCAGCGACTGATCTACGTGCTGAACCTCACCAAACCCAACGGCGTTTTCCAGGCCCGCGATTTCGTGATCCGCGATGGTGACACGGTTTTTGTAACAGAAGCGCCCTACACCCAGTTCACCAAAGTGCTTTCGGCCCTGACCGGCCCCCTGACGTCAGCCGATTCGATTGTGAACATCGCGACAGGTTACTGATCTGAAAACTGACGTGACGGACATGTCAGCGTCTGCCGCCGGACCAGAAAAGGCCCGGCGGCTTTTCGTTTTTAATGGTGGCTTTCTGACCCAATCGCGGGTGCGGCGTATTCTGGCTCTGGCCGACTACAAGGTATCGCTGGGCCGGCCCAAGGCAGGCGATCTGATCGGGATATGGGGCAACTCACCCACGGCACATCGCGGCATCGCCGTGGCTGCGCGATACAATGCCAAATTGGTGCGCGTCGAAGATGCCTTTTTGCGGTCGGTGTTTACCGGACGTGATGGCAGCCCACCTTTGGGCCTGTTGATCGACCACAAAGGCGTTCATTTCGACCCCAGTCACCCCTCCGATCTCGAAGAGTTGCTCGCAACTCATCCACTTGACGACACTGCCTTGCTCGACCGCGCCCGCGGCGCAATCGCGCGGATCAAAGAGGCCCATCTGAGCAAATACACCTGTTTCGAACCCGAAGCGGTCGTGCCCTCCCCCGGCTATGTGCTGGTGATCGACCAGACCAGGGGCGATGCATCCGTTACTGCCTCAGGTGCAGATCGAAACCGATTCCTTGAAATGCTGTTCGTCGCGCAAGAGGAGCATCCCGGCGCGCGCATCGTGATCAAGGCCCATCCTGAAACAGCACAAGGCCATCGTCCGGGCTATTTCACACAAAGCGATGCCAGTCAGGGGGTCAGCTTCCTCAGTGCCCCAGTCAGCCCATGGACCCTGATGGAGGGTGCCATTGCCGTCTACACAGTGTCGTCCGGGCTGGGCTTCGAGGCCATTCTGGCAGGGCACAAACCGCGTGTTTTCGGCCAGCCATTTTACGCGGGCTGGGGTCTGACACAGGATGAATTTCCTGTACAGCGTCGGCAGCGCGGCCTGACGCGCGCGCAACTCTTTGCGGCGGCGATGATCCTTTATCCCAAATGGTACGATCCCTGTCGCGATTGCCTCTGCGACTGCGAAACGGCTATCGAAGCTCTCGCCGCCGAGACCCGAAGCTGGCGCGAGGATCATCGCGGATGGGTCGCCAGTGGCATGCGCCTATGGAAACGTGGACCTTTGCAAAAGGTCTTTGGTCGCTACAAAGCGATTTCATTTCAGGACGACCCGGCCAAGGCAAGCGCCAGCGGTCGCCCCTGGATGGTTTGGGCAGGCAAAGCGGAGCAAGAACACAGAACAGCCGTTCGCGTCGAAGACGGTTTCCTGCGTTCGCGGGGATTGGGCGCAGAACTGGTGCCACCATTGTCTTTGGTGACGGACGATCTGGGTATCTACTATGATCCAACGCGTCCCAGCCGTTTGGAAAACCTGATCCGGTCCCGCCGGTCACTCCGCCCGGATCAAGCGCTTCGCGCGGAACGCCTGATCGCAGCACTGAAGAAAAATGCCGTGAGTAAATATAACCTTGGCGGCACAATGCCTGAATTTCCGCCAGGACCGCGCGTTCTGGTCGTCGGACAGGTCGAAGACGACGCATCCATCCGTCTCGGAGCAGGCGCAATTTCAACGAACGGTGCCTTGTTGGAAGCTGCCCGAGCCGCGCATCCGGGTGCAACGCTGATCTACAAACCGCACCCCGACGTCGAGGCAGGCCTGCGCAGCGGACACTGCGATGCAAGTGCTCTCGCAGATGTCGTCGCCAATCGGGCCGATATTACACAGCTTTTGGATGCGGCCGGAACGGTATGGACAATGACGTCGCTGGCCGGGTTCGAAGCCCTGCTGCGCGGCGTTCATGTGGTAACCACAGGCGCGCCTTTTTATGCGGGTTGGGGTTTGACCGAGGATCTCGGCGAGGTCCCACCGCGCCGCCGGGAGGATATCTCGCTGCTGGGCCTCGTCCATGCGACCTTGATCGATTATCCGCGCTACTACGATCCCGTCAGCGGGCTGCCTTGCCCTGTCGAAGTCATCGTGGAACGGCTTGCGAACGGCCCATTGCCCCATCCGGGTCTGGTCAATCGCCTTTTATCCAAGGCACAAGGCGTGCTAGCCAGCCGTGCGCATCTCTGGCGGTAAGCTCAACGCGAGGCGCGCGCCCATTCATGGCAGATGTCGCCGCCGACGGGCCGGACAGACAGCAGATCAAACCGGGCTGCATCGGCAAGCTTGCCAAGACCGAGCGCACCCACATTCGGCAACCCTTCCGCGCCAATGGTCAGGCCCGCCGTAAAGCCAACCAGCCGGTCCACCAAATCCGCTTCGATCATCGAAGCCGCCAGCGCGCTGCCACCTTCACAGAACACGCGCGTCATCCCAAACTCTGCCAACGCGTGCAACACGCTGCGCGGGTCCAATTGATTGCCGCTGTTGGCGCAGAGCAAAAGATGTGCCCCAAGATCGCGCCAGACATCCTGCAAGGTCGGGTCCGCATCCGGCCCATGGCACATCAGCACGGGCACATCCTGCGCCGTGCGGGCCAGCGTTCCCATCAACGGCACATCCAGACGCCGCGAAACGATCACGCGCGCCGGTTGTCTGGAGATACCCAGATCACGGACCGTCAGCGACGGATCGTCCTGACGTGCCGTGCCGCCGCCGACCATCACCGCATCATGACGCGCGCGCATTGCATGGACGGCGCGCCGGGCATGTGGCCCGGTGATCCACTTGCTTTCGCCCGTGCCGGTGGCGATGCGCCCATCAAAGCTGTTGGCCAGCTTGAGTGTCACAAAGGGGCGCTCCTGTTCTGTTTTCAGGAAGAATCCGGCCAGATCCGCAGCGGCGATGTCCGTGCAAAGCCCGGTTTCTACGGCAATGCCCGCAGCACGCAACATCCGAAGGCCAGCACCATTGACCCGTGGGTCGCGATCTTCGATGGCGACGATAACGCGCGCCACGCGCGCCGCAATCAACGCCTCTGCGCAAGGGGGGGTCTGGCCGTGGTGAGCGCAGGGCTCCAACGTCACATAGACGTCCGCCCCCTGCGCTGCGGCACCGGCCTGCGCCAACGCTTCGGTTTCGGCATGGGGCCTGCCGCCCGGTTGCGTCCAACCACGCCCGACAATGCGGCCCTTGTTGACGATCACACAACCGACCGCCGGGTTCGGGGCCGCGTTACCCTGCCCACGCCTTCCAAGGCTGAGCGCGAGCTGCATGAAGCGTGTGTCGTGCGTCGCGGTCACTCTTCTTCGGGCGCGGGATCGGGTCGAAGTTCGGCGACGAATTTGTCAAAGTCATCGGCCGCCTGGAAATTCTTGTAGACACTGGCAAACCGCACATAGGCCACTGTGTCGATACGCTGAAGCGCCTCCATCACGATCTCACCAATCTGTTTTGACTGGATGTCCGTCTCGCCCATGGATTCCAGACGGCGAACAATGCCCGAAATCATCTGGTCGATCCGCTCGGGATCAATCGGGCGTTTCTGCATGGAAATACGGATCGAGCGTTCGAGTTTGTCGCGATCAAAGTCTTCACGCTTGCCGTTGGATTTGATGACGACGAGGTCACGCAACTGCACGCGTTCATATGTGGTGAACCGTCCACCACAGGCGGGGCAAAAGCGGCGGCGACGGATCGAAACATGATCCTCCGCAGGCCGACTGTCTTTCACCTGAGTGTCGATATTTCCACAAAACGGACAGCGCATGGCCTATCCCCTTCTCGTTCATCCCGCCTATGGTAGGGTATTGCCCCCACTCCACGAAACTATAGGAGGTCGTCTAGGTTTTGGGTAGAGGAGAAATGACACAGCTAAATAAGCTGTGCCCATCCTGTATCAGGGACGCACCAAATTGCCGTTGGGCAGGCGAATGCGGACACGTCGCGCAGGTTCGCCAAAGCAAAGCGCATTCGCCATTCCCACCGATGCTCTCTTGCCTGCCTCGCGCACGCCGGACGAATATGTTGTGAAAGAGTCCGGCACCGGCTGTGTCGTGAACACGATGCCGACGCGCCCGGGAACGTTCTGCGATGGCCCACGGGCTACTTTGATGTACAGATCGCCCCGCTGCACTCCCATGACGCGTGTCGTAAAGATACCGGCCGCACACCACAGCTGTTGACCACCTGCCCCATCCGCTTCAATTACCTCGAAACTCGTCGCGTCGATCGGAAAAACAGGAATTGTAAAGCGCTCCAGTAACGGAAAGCCAAACGCATCCGCGTTTGCAAAGGTCGAGACAGCAATCACCGCAGCAAGAGCCAAAGATTTATACATGGAACCGCTCCTTGTTCGCGCTCCAGAATACGGCACTTTTGAAAGATTGATAGTCACAGCCGCATCAAAGCAAGAATTTTGCGATCTGGATCTTTACGCCAAGTGAGCGACGACATGGCGGGTCTGAGCCACGTCCCGGTGCTCAAACAGATAGATGCCCTGCCATGTTCCCAGCAACGGGCGGCCGCTTGCGACGGGAATGCTCAGGCTGACAGGAAGCAGCGCCGCCTTGATATGAGCGGGCATGTCATCAGGGCCTTCATAGGTGTGGGTCAGGTACGACATGCTTGGATCGGTGCTGGGTGGGACAAGCCGCCTGAGAAAGTTGGTGAGGTCCGCTTGCACTTCAGGGTCCGCGTTTTCCTGAATCAGGAGCGAACAGGATGTGTGCCTGACAAACAGGGAGAGCAGACCATCGCCTTTACACCAGTCGAGGACATCGCGGGTGAATTCATAAAGCCCCTGGCCACGGGTCTGAACTGTAAACGCTGTTTGATTCATGTCGCTGGAACAGGCCCCGGATCAGCGAAAAATCTTGTCGCCTTGCTGATCAATCATCTGCTTTGCTTTGGAAATCGACGCCGCTTCGGCATCTGACAAATCGCTCATGGTGTCTGCCCGGATCAGGCTATGGGTGAGCGTCTGTCCGTCCACATCCTTCTCAATCCGTGCGCCAACCCGATAGTCGTTGCCCTCGCGCTGCGGCTCTGCCGTGATGCGATAGCCTTCGTATTCTTCGACTGTCGGTTCCGGCGGCGGGCTTGCGCCAAAGAGTTTCTTGAACAGTGACATAAGACTCTCTCTTGTTTTGCTCTGCTGGTCAGTTTGCCACTACTGACACGATACGGTCAAACGCCCCAAAGGCAATCGGTTGTCTTTTGAACCCAAAGCCCGTCATTGCTCCGCAAATCTCGGCGTCTCGAATAGTCTCCAGTGTGCGCACGTCTTGCCGCAGTCCAAACGTTCCAAGGGCAAATGTCCTAATGGACGGTCATCCAGTGACAACCGTCCAACAGGCGCATTTCAACCTTCACTGATCGAGGAAAGACCGCAACTTGCGCGACCGGCTTGGATGCTTGAGCTTGCGCAGAGCTTTCGCTTCGATCTGCCGGATACGTTCACGGGTCACGCTGAACTGCTGGCCCACTTCTTCCAGCGTGTGATCCGTGTTCATACCGATGCCGAAACGCATGCGCAGCACGCGTTCTTCGCGCGGTGTCAGCGAGGCAAGCACGCGTGTCGTCGTTTCCTTGAGGTTTTCCTGAATGGCGCTGTCCAGCGGCAGCACGGCATTCTTGTCCTCGATGAAATCGCCAAGCTGGCTATCTTCCTCGTCGCCGATAGGCGTTTCCAGCGAAATCGGCTCCTTGGCGATCTTCATCACCTTGCGAACCTTTTCCAAAGGCATTTGCAGTTTCTCTGCCAATTCCTCGGGCGTCGGTTCGCGACCGATTTCATGCAGCATCTGGCGACCCGTACGGACCAGTTTGTTGATCGTTTCGATCATATGCACCGGAATACGGATCGTACGCGCCTGATCCGCGATGGAGCGCGTGATCGCCTGACGAATCCACCACGTCGCATAGGTGCTGAATTTATACCCGCGACGGTATTCAAATTTATCCACCGCCTTCATCAGGCCGATGTTGCCTTCCTGAATGAGGTCAAGAAACTGCAAACCACGGTTGGTGTATTTCTTGGCAATCGAGATGACGAGGCGCAGGTTGGCTTCGACCATTTCTTTCTTGGCCTGCCGGGCTTCCTTCTCGCCCTTCTGAACCTGCTGCACGATGCGACGAAATTCAGAAATATCCAGACCGACATATTGACCAACAAGTGCCATTTCAGCGCGCAGCTCTTCAACCTTGTCGGTGGAGCGTTCAATGAACATCTGCCAGCCGCGACCCGTCTTGCCGCCCATCTCTTCGAGCCAGCCGGGATCAAGTTCGCGGCCACGGTAGGCATCAACGAATTCCTTGCGGTTGATACGGGCCTGGTCGGCCAGTTTAACGATGGAGCTGTCGATCTGCATGATCCGGCGGTTGATGCCATAGAGCTGATCGATCAAGGCTTCGATCCGATTGTTGTGCAGGTGCAGTTCGTTCACCAGCAAAACGATTTCGGAGCGCAGTTTCTGGTAGATTTCTTCCTCGCCCGTGCTGAACGAGCTGTCTTCGTTGAGGGTCGCCGAAATCCGGCTGTCCTGCATCTCGCTCAACTTGGCATAGTCATCGGCGATGATGTCGAGCGCTTCGAGGACTTGAGGCTTGAGCGCCGCCTCCATGGCGGCAAGCGACATGTTGGCCTGTTCGTCTTCGTCATCATCGTCGTCTTTGGCGATCGGATTTCCGTCGGCATCCAGTTCAGGGCTTGCCTCGGATTTCTGTTCCGTGGTCGCTGATGCTTCGACGACAGGTTCCTGAACGTCACCCTCTTCGCCCATCTGGTTGCCGAATGTGGCCTCAAGATCGATCACATCCCGCAGAAGGATGTCTTCGGACAAAAGCTCGTCGCGCCAGATCGTGATGGCCTGGAACGTCAGCGGGCTTTCGCACAGGCCCGCGATCATCGTGTTGCGCCCGGCCTCGATCCGCTTGGCGATGGCAATTTCGCCTTCGCGGCTCAGTAATTCGACGCTGCCCATCTCGCGCAGGTACATCCGTACGGGATCGTCCGTTCGGTCCAGCTTTTCCTGGCCCGTGGATCCCAGCGTCAGATCACGCGTGCCTTCGGTCGTGGCCACATCGGTCGAGCCTTTCTGCTCTTCCTCTTCAGCCTCTTCATCTTCGATAATGTTGATGCCCATTTCAGACAACATCGACATGACGTCTTCGATCTGTTCTGAGCTTACCTGATCCGGTGGCAGCACCGTGTTGAGCTGATCATAGGTGATGTACCCTTTTTCGCGGGCCTCGCCGATCATCTTCTTGACCGCCGCTTGACTCATATCAAGCGAGTGTCCGGTATCCTGATCGTCGTTCTTGACGTCTTCGTTCGTGTCTTTCGCGGCCATCATGGGCTCCTTTACCGGGGCTCCTCAGTGATTCGCTGATAAAAACGAATCAGTCAGGGAATCATTCATGCCTTTTGAGCGATTCGCCACCCGTGTAGCTTCATTTTCTTAAGGTTTCGCGGCCAAAACGCATCACCGTCCGGGCTTTGAAAACCTGATTTTATCCATCAAAGCAGCAAAGGCGTCCCGTTCGCTACGATTAATGTGGGCACCGTTATCACCCGTCTCATATTCTGCGTTGTCGTCTTTCCCGCTGCGTGTTGCGTCGGCCGCCGCAGCAGCCGCCTGGCTCAGACGCCAAGTCACACCTTCATCCGCCAAACCGGCAAGATCCTGAACCGCATCCGCGATCTCGGCATTCAACCCCTTTGCCGCGCTGAGTTTTGCGAGCTCTTCGGCCACGGTCATCCGGGCCATGTCGGCATCGCCTGGTGAGCGGATACATGGGATAATAGCCAAATGGCGCGATGACAGCATATTTTCAAGGGCTTCCGGGCCGAGTGCGCTAAAAATCTTTTCGCGCAACACTTCCGGTCCGTCGATGGCATGGCGCAGAATCAGGTCGCGCATGATCGCATGATCAGGGTCCGCGCAAGGCAGTCCTTCCAATCCGCTTTCAAAGTCATCTGCCACTTCGGGTGTACAGATCAAGGCCGCCAAAATGACCGCTTCGCGCAGATGCACCGTGACCTGGGCATCCCCGGACATGGCCAGCACCGAAGACTTGGTGGCAGGCATCGCGGACTGTGGCGCATGCCTTTGCCACCCCCCCTTACGCGGGCCTTTGGTGGCGCTCTGAGGTCGAAACAACTGCCAGCGCAGGTCTTTGATCGCCTGCCCATAGTGCTGGCGGATGGATGGGTCGCGAATCAGTTTGATCTTGTCCCGCAACGCACGATCCAACGCCGCCTTGCGCTCCGGACTGTCGAAATTCTTGCTTTCCGTTTCGCGCTGCCACAACAGGCTGACCATCGGGATCGCATTATCCAATAGTTTTTGCAGCGCAGGCGCGCCCTGAGCTTTCAACAAATCATCCGGGTCCTGACCTTCGGGCATCAATGCGAACCGCAGGGATTTGCCCGCCTCCAGCAAGGGCAACGCCAGATCGATCAAACGCATCGCCGCACGCACACCGGCCGTATCCCCATCCAGCGCAATGATCGGCTCATCAGATACACGCCACAACATCTGCAACTGGTTTTCGGTGATCGCGGTTCCCAAGGGAGCGACCGACGCGCCAAACCCGTGCTCGCCAAGGGCAATGACATCCATGTAGCCTTCTGCGACGATCAACGGCTGACCCTTTCCGGCAGCGGTACGGGCCGGACCGATGTTGTAAAGGCTCCGCCCCTTGTCAAAGAGTTCCGTCTCGGGCGAGTTCAGGTATTTCGCATTGTCATTCGGGTCCATGGCACGGCCACCAAAGGCAATGCAACGCCCGCGCGCGTCGCGGATCGGGAACATGATGCGGCCCCGAAACGTATCGTAAGGCTTGCCACCCTTCTGGCTGGGCTTTCCAAGGCCGGCACCCAGGATCAGATCATCCTCGACGCCCTTGGCTTTCAGCGCGTCCCAAAGGCCTTGCCAGGCATCCGGCGCAAACCCGATCTCCCATCGGTCCAGCGCATCAGGCGACAAGCCACGCCGATCAAGATATCCACGCGCCTCCGACGCAGATCCGGTTTTCAGTTGCAGCCGAAAGTGCTGGACAGCCAGTTCCATCACGTCCGAAAGCTGGGTGCGCCTGTCCGCCTTTTCCTTGGCACGCGGATCACGTTCGGGCATCGGCATCCCGGCCTCACCGGCCAGGATTTCAACAGCCTCCATAAAGCCCACGTTCTCCGTCTCACGCACAAAGCTGATCGCATCGCCCTTGGCGTGACAGCCAAAGCAATAATAAAAACCCTTGCGGTCATCCACGTGGAACGACGCCGATTTTTCGTGGTGGAACGGGCACGACGCCCAAAGATCGCCCTTGCCCTGATTTGATTTGCGAGCATCCCACATGACCTTGCGCCCAACCACCTGTCCCAGTGACAGGCGCGTCCGCAGTTCATCCAAAAATCCCGGGGGCAAGCTCATGGAAACAATATTGGGGCGTTCGGCCCCAGAGTCGAGAGCCTCAGCGCACGCTTATTGCTGCAAGCACATCTCATTCCACGCAGCCCCAAGGTCTTCCTGCCGGATGGTCCGTCGTTTTTGCTCGTAAACCCAAGGAGTCAGCAGGGGAATGGCGTCATTGTAGTTTTCCGGCCATGCCGGATCAGATGCACGAATATGTGCGGGCACTTCGCGTTCCGGCACACGGTCGCGGCGCGCTTGCTGAATGGCAGAGACAACTTGTGCTTGATAGCCGCAGGATTCGATTTTTTTCTGATCGGCAGCGACAGGTGCCGCCATCGTTACGGCAAGGATAAACAAGGCAAGTCGGCTCATTGATGGCTCCGTCATTAAGATTCGATTGCCCAAGGTTACCCTCGCGACGCCACGCTTTCCATGGCCCTTTGCACATCGTGTACAAGGGTCCTGGCCATCGACCTGAAAACCATGATCAGGAATGTCTGCGGACCCGTACGCGTGATCGACCCGTTCATGTGCTGAACCAGGCTGCGCACCGTATGTCCGCGCTTGAACACAGACCCGCGCAGGTCGACGGGAACCAGACGGGCCAGTATGGCCTCTGCCCCAGCGCCGGACAGGTGCAAACAGGTCCAGGCGTCAGACTGATCCGTGAGGGCGGCGTGTTGCGCCAAAGACGGATCCGGCACTGGCCCTGCCAACAGCGCCATATCGCGACCGAACCAGATGGCGCGCGCCTCTGCCTTGCCCGTCGCGCGGCCCGGTGCGGGCCACGCCATACCATGGGCGTCTTGCAATGCCGCGGCAATCGCCTTGGTTTGCCCCTTATATGGCGCCACGGAGGTCAACACCCCCATGTCCACTTCGGACAAAGTGACGTCGCCGATCGTCAGCGGCTCAAACCCGTCCAGCGGTGTTCTGGCTATCAGTTCACCCACGGGCCCGTCCTCCTTCAGGGTCAAAAAACACCGGATCGCAGAGTTCGACTTGTGCATCCAGGCCGCGCAGGTGGTCCACCATGCGCAGCACTTCGCCGTGTCGGCCAAGCCCGGCCTTCACAAACCCCAAACCCACGAAATGCCCCATGGTCGGTGAAAATCCGACCGAGGTGATATATCCCTGATCATCGGTTGGCACGGCGTCTTCGTCGCGGGAACAGATGTGCGCCCCGGCGCTCAACTGTTTGACCGGACCAACGGGTTTCAGCCCGACAAGCTGTGGACGGTCCTCCTGAACCAGTCCGGGCCGTGCCGCCATGACCTTGCCCATACAGTCCTTCTTGGCAGAGATCATACGCGCCATCCCGATATCCCCTGCGGTCACCCGCCCATCGATTTCCGCATGCGTGATGAACCCCTTTTCAATGCGCAGCACATTCAGAGCTTCCATTCCGTATGCACCGCCCGCCATTGCCTCGGCGCGCGCGACCAGCAGGCGAAACAAGCTGTCGCCATACCGGGCCGGTATCGCCAGTTCATAGGCATGCTCGCCCGAGAAAGAGATACGAAAGAGCCGCCCTGCCACCCCAAGAACCGACACCGGACCGCAGGACATGAACGGCCATGCTTCATCGGTGAGGGGGTCATCCAAAACACCGCTCAAAAGATTCCGCGCCAGCGGACCCGCAACGGCAAACTGCGCCCAATGCTCGGTCACCGACATGATACGCACATCCCATTCGGGATGCAGCGCCTGACTGACGAACTCCAGATGGCGCATGACCTGACCGGCCGCCGCCGTCGTCGTCGTCATCACGTAATGCTCAGGCCCAAGACGCGCCGTGGTCCCATCGTCCATGACATAGCCATCTTCGCGCAGCATCAAGCCATAGCGGACGCGCCCTTCCTTGAGGGTCGAAAACATGTTGGTATAGACGAGATCCAACAGGCGCGCCGCGTCCGGCCCCTGAATGTCAATCTTGCCAAGGGTGGACACATCGCACACCCCGACCGCATTGCGGACATAGCCAACCTCGCGGTCACAGGACTGCCGCCAGGTCCGCTCCCCCTGTACCGGAAAATAGGACGGGCGGTACCACTGGCCCGCCTCGACCATCGGGGCTTTGGCCTCGACGCTGGCGGCATGGCTCGTGGTGAACCGTTCCGGTGCAAACCCCTTGCCCTTTGCCCCGGCCCCCAATGCCGCCAAAGGCACGGGGCTGTAGGGCGGCCGAAACGTGGTTGTCCCGGTGTCAGGAATGCCGCGCCCCGTCGCATCCGCAAGCAGGGCAAGCGCCGTCACATTCGAGTTCTTGCCCTGATCGGTCGCCATCCCCTGCGTGGTGTAGCGTTTCATATGCTCGACCGAAGCGAAATTCTCCGCCGCCGACTGTTTGACGTCTTTCACACTCACATCATTCTGAAAATCCAGCCAGGCACGTCCCTTGCCCGGAACGGCCCAAAGCGGGGCGATCGCATAGGGCGTATCCTCGGCGACGGGCAAATCAACGGACGCCGATTTCATGCCCAGCGCTGCCAGACTTGCTTGCGCCGCCGCAACACCTTCGGCCAAACAGGCCGCCGTCGAGAACGCGCCGTTGCAGGCTCCGGCTGTCTCCATTCCCGGAATTGAACCCGATGTCGGCACGAAACTCGCGATTCTGGGCTCCCATGTCGGGCGGCCGTTCATATGGCAGGTCAAATGCACCGTCGGGTTCCAGCCACCAGATACGGCCAGACAATCGGTAAACAACCGTTCCGTGCCGGTTTGGGTCTTGAGGCTGATCGCTTCAAGCTCCTTGCGCCCATGACCGCCCGTGACCACCGCCCCGGCATAAAGCGGATAATCCCCCTGGGCCTGCGCATCCGGGCGGCTGTCTATCACGCCGGAAATGTGCACGCCCGCGTCTAGCAGATCGCACGCGGTGCGATGGGCGTCGTCATTATTCGCAAAAAGCGTCAGCGCCTTGCCCGGCGCAACCCCCCAGCGATTGAGATAGGCGCGCACGGCCCCAGCCGCCATGACACCGGGCCGATCGTTATTCCGAAACGCAATGTGGCGCTCCAAAGCACCTGCCGCGAGGACCGAGCGGCGCGCGACGATCCGCCAAAACGTGTCCTTGACACCGCCTTCGGGTACACCGCTCAAATGATGCGATACCCGCTCCAACGCGCCAAAGGTGCCACCGTCATAGGCACCGGTCACGGTGGTGCGCGGCATCAGACGCACATTGTCCATGGCGCGCAGAGTCTCAACCATCTGCCCCGCCCAGACATGACCCGATTGTCCATCCACGCTCAGCGTTTCGGCGTTCAAACGCCCTCCCATCAGACTGTCTTCGTCAGCGAGAATGACATCCGCCCCGGACCGGGCGGCCACAAGCGCCGCCATCAAACCGGCAGGCCCTGCGCCGATCACCAACAGATCACAAAATGCATAGGCCTTTTCAGACTGGTCCTTCGCCGCTTCACCACCCAGCGCACCCAACCCAGCCGCCCTGCGGATCAACGGTTCATAGAGTTTTTCCCAGAAACCGCCCGGCCACATGAACGTCTTGTAATAAAAGCCCGCCCCAAGAAAAGGAGCGGCCAGATCATTCACCGCCATCACGTCAAAGGACAGCGAAGGCCACGCGTTCTGAGGCCGCGCCTCCAGCCCTTCGTAAATCTCCTGAACCGTCGCGCGCACGTTGGGATCCGTGTCTGCGCCGCGCCCGACCGTGACCAATGCGTTGGGCTCCTCCGAGCCTGCCGACAAGATCCCACGGGGCCGATGATATTTAAACGACCGCGCAACCATCCGCACGTCATGAGCCAGCAAGGCCGACGCGAGGGTATCACCCTGAAACCCACTATAAGTCGTCCCGTCCCATCTGAACGAAATGGGACGCGACCTGTCGATCAGCCCTTTACCTGCAACCCTCAACGGCTCACCTCCGACGCCAGAACCGCGCCAATAACCTCATGGGTTACAGTATTGCGTGTCACTCTCAGCCACGCACCGCAACCGGCATCATGGCTCCACAATTCATCATGTGCACCGGGGACATTGGGACGCAGATGCAGATACTCATCCCAGACGTCACTGCCCGCATCGGGCTCCGGACGGTCCAGCATCACCGCCGCACCCTGATAATAAAACTCGCGATGATCCCGCGCACCGCAGATCGGACAGGGCAACCGCATCACACCTCTCCTGAGAGGCGTACAGTCCGCCCCTTCTCTGTTCCAAAAAAATCCCCGCCGGAGGCTCCCATACTCTCATCCTCCTCCTTAGTGCAGGTTATGTTGCGACCCGGTCGCTTCTTCGTCCATGATCCCGACGCCAGTCCGGAATCGGTCAAGGCGATGCTGCGCCGTCGTCGGATGCGGGTTTCCGGTGGCCAGCAAATGAGCAAACGTATGGCCCGAAGCCGGTGTCGCCTTGAACCCGCCATAACACCAGCCGGTGTTCACAAAGAGGCCATCGATATCCGTCTTGTCCATGATGAAGGATCCATCCGGGGACATGTCCATGATTCCGGCCCAACTGCGCAGCATCCTTGCGTGGCCGATCATCGGCATCAGGGTCATCGCGGCCTCGGCCACATGTTCGGCCAGTGGCAGGTTTCCCCGCGCCGCATAACTTGAATACATGTCCAGATCGCCGCCGAAGACCAGCCCGCCCTTGTCCGACTGACTGATATAGAAATGACCCATCCCATATGAAATCACGTGGTCGATGCAAGGTTTCAACCCTTCGGTGACAAAGGCCTGCAAGACATGGCTTTCGATCGGCAGGGTCAGACCGGCCATGGCGGCGACCTGACCGGAGCGGCCCGCCGCGACCATCCCGACCTTTTTGGCCCGGATCGGACCGCGCGTGGTTTGCACGCCCTTGACGACACCGCCTTCGACATCGATGCCCGTCACTTCGCATTGCTGGATCAGGTCCACGCCGCGATCACTGGCGGAGCGCGCAAACCCCCACGCCACTGCATCATGTCGCGCCGTCCCGCCGCGCTTGTGATAGAGACCGCCATAGATCGGAAACCGGGTTTGATCATAGTCCAGGTAAGGCAGGAGTTTGCGCACGCCCGCAGTATCCAGCAGTTCGGCATCGTCGCCTTGCGCGATCATGCGGTTGCCCCGTCGGGCAAAGGCATCGCGTTGCCCATCGGAATGGAAGAGGTTGATCAAGCCCCGCTGAGAATGCATGACATTGTAGTTGAGGTCTTCTTCCAACCCCTCCCACAATTTCAGCGAATGCGAATAGAACTCCGAATTGCCGGGCATCATGTAGTTGGCCCGCACAATCGTCGTGTTGCGCCCCACATTGCCGCCACCCAGATAGCCTTTTTCCAAAACGGCGACATTGGTCAGACCATGAATCTTGGCAAGGTAATGGGCCGTGGCCAGGCCGTGGCCTCCGCCACCGATCAGGACGATGTCGTATTCCGGCTTGGGTTCAGGGTTCCGCCAATGTGGCTCCCACCCCTTGTTGCCGGTCAAACCTTCCTTGAGGACCCTAAGTCCGGAAAAGCGCATATAAGCCCCCGTCGAATACCATGCCGCCATACCATCACGATCTGAACCGTCCTAGCAAGTCAATGACGCCCAACCGTTGCGCTTTTCGACATGGTTCGGTCTGCCAGCGACTGAATTCCAGGCCCTTGGCGATCGCCTTGCGAAGACGCACACCCCGGCGCCTCGCGATCCCTGCCAAGATCAATCGCTCAAAAAGCCGCGACCCGTGCAAAATCACGGATGAAAGAAGTCCACATTCCAAAGCACCGAGTCGCAATCTGCGCTGGCCCTGCCAAGGCCGCTTGCGTATCGTGGCCCTCATGACCAGCGCGCCAGACCAACAGATCACACGCAAACTTGCTGCCATCCTCGCGGCAGATGTTGTTGGGTATTCACGATTGATGGGTGAGGATGAGACCGCAACGTTGTCCGCCCTGCGGACCTTGCGCGCCGAAGTCTTCGGCCCTGTTTTTGCCAAACATAACGGGCAGGTCGTGAAAAGCATGGGCGACGGCTGGCTTATTGAATTCGCCAGCGCTGTCGAGGCTGTTAACGCAGCCATGCAAGTGCAGGATCAATTGCGAGGACATGCCACGATTGCCCTGCGTATGGGTATTCACATCGGTGACGTGACCCGAAGTGACGGCGACCTGTATGGGGACGGTATCAATATCGCGGCCCGGCTTGAGGCGCTTGCGCCACAGGGCGGTGTTCTGATCTCGGACGCGGTCCATGCAAGTCTTGACGGTACACTTTCCCCCTCCTTCACGGCAACGGGCACTCAAACTCTCAAGAATATCGCGCGGCCCGTCGTGACATGGGCACGTGTGCCCGACGCCGATCCCGCACAGGGTGGACGGACCGCCCCACACACACGTTCAAATTTTCCAACGCTTTGCGTCACGCCAACAGCCAACAGCGATCCACGCGCAGAGCTTGGCGATATCGCCGATGCTTTGACGGCAGACCTCGCCAGCTATTTCGGCAGCATAAACTGGCTGAGCACGTCGGTTTCCGCTTCAGACAACCCGGAGGCCTACAGCTTGCGTCCGACATTGCGGGCACGCGGAGACAGATTACGACTGGAAACACGGCTTCACGCCCCGAACGGCGATACGATCTGGACCCATAAATCCAACAGCAGTCTGGACGAGGCCTTTGACTGGCAAGACTCTGTCATCGTTGAAATTGCAGACCACAGCATCGGCATGATCCTTGAAGCCGAAACCACACGCATCATGGCCATTCCCGACGACGCACTTTCCGCAGAGCAATGCATGCTGATGGGCATCATGGTCTGGCGTGACTTTTCTCTTGAGTCCTTTGTCCGCTCTGCGGCGCTTCACGACCGTGCCATCACAGCCAAGCCCGATCTGGCAGACGCCTATGCGGAAGGCCTGATCGTGTTGATGGCTGGCCGCACCATGACAAGCAACCCGCGTCTGGACCCGTTTCTGGCCAAAATTCCCGAATGGGTCGAAGCGAGCCGCCCAATGGCAGCAGGGAATGCGATGCTGACACTGGCCATCGCAATTGCCACTTATGTTCAGGACCAGCGGGTCATTCCGGTGAAGGAAGCGGTTGCACAAAGCCTGCGGCTCGCGCCCTTTGATGCTCGTGTTTTAAGCTTTTGTGGCTGGGCCAACCTTTGGTCGGGACAGACGGAAGACGCCTTTGACTGTTTCCGGAAATCACTGGAATTTGGGCGGCTTGGTCCCTTTTATGTCGCGTCTGTTGGCGGGGTTGCCAATGCAAGTGTGCAACTGGGGCGAGACCAGGATGCTTTGGACTTTGTCGAAAAGGGGTTGGCACTGTCTGACAGCTATCCAACCTATTTCGGCGTCAAATGCGCAGCTCTTGCACATCTGGGCCGACTTGATGAAGCGCGCGACGTTCTGCAGCATTACCTGACATTTGAGCCAAACCGGACACTCAAGTTGTGGAAGTCTATCAACAATTACGGCGGCTCGGAAGGCGGGAAACGGTATTTCGAGGGATTAAGGCTGGCCGGGCTGCCAGAGGAATGAGGCCGGACATGCGCCCGGCCCCTTTGGCCAAAACTCAGAGCCCTTTGGCCCGGTAACTGGCCGCAACCTTTTCGATCGCCACAAGATAGGCAGCGGTGCGCAGGTCGTCGACATCATCACGCCCGTGCCAGACGGCCGCCATCGACTGATAAGCCGCGCGCATCGTGTCATCGAGACCCGATCGCACCAGTTCAAGTTCCCCCGCCCCGCGCAGGTACTTTTCCTTGAAGTCCGGTGTCATGCTCCAGGCATCGCCCAAGTGATCGCTCAGACGTGTCAGCTCGTCGACAACAAGCTGGTGGCGCGCCTCTTCCTGACGGCGCTGCATGCGACCAAAGCGGATATGGCTCAGGTTCTTGACCCATTCGAAATAGGACACTGTCACACCGCCCGCATTGGCGTACATGTCGGGAATAATGACGGTTCCCTTTTCGCGCAGGATGTTGTCGGCACCGGCAGTGACGGGACCATTCGCCGCCTCGATGATCAAAGGCGCCTTGATCCGATCTGCGTTTCCAAGGTTGATCACACCCTCCAGCGCGGCCGGCAATAGAATGTCACATGCCTCTTCAAGCACCGTGGACCCGTCTTTGACATAAAAACCATCCGGATAGCCCGAGACGCCGTCATGATTTGCAATCCAGTGTCGGACCGCCTCGACGTCCAACCCGTTTGGATCAGTCAACGCACCGTCACGTTCAATGATGCCGGTGATCTTGCAGCCGTCTTCTTCGGACAAAAACTTGGCGGCGTGATATCCCACGTTGCCCAAGCCCTGCACAATAACGGTCTTGCCATTCAATGTGCCCGTCATCCCTGCCTTTTTGACCCCTTCCCTGTCGCGGAAGAACTCTCGCAGAGCATATTGGACACCGCGTCCAGTCGCTTCTGTGCGGCCCTGAATGCCGCCCGCGTTGGTCGGTTTGCCCGTGACACAGGCACTGCTGTTGATGTCAGTCGTGTTCATGCGCTTGTACTGGTCCGCGATCCAGGCCATCTCGCGCTCGCCGGTGCCCATATCAGGTGCCGGGACGTTCTGGGCCGGGTTGATCATGTCGCGCTTGATCAACTCATAGGCAAAGCGCCGCGTGATCAATTCCAATTCGTGCTCATCATATTCGCGCGGATCGATACACAGCCCCCCCTTGGAGCCGCCAAACGGCGCTTCGACCAGAGAACATTTGTAAGTCATGAGGGCGGCCAGCGCTTCCACTTCGTCCTGGTTCACACTGATGGCGTATCGAATGCCACCCTTGACCGGCTCCATATGTTCAGAGTGCACAGAGCGGTATCCGGTGAACGTCTGCATCTGGCCCCGCAAGCGCACGCCAAAGCGAACCGTATAGGTCGCGTTGCAGACACGTATCTTTTCCTCAAGGCCCGGGGGCAGGTCCATCAGCGCTACGGCGCGATTGAACATCATGTCCACGCTTTCGCGAAAACTGGGTTCATTTGGTGTGCTCATCCGGTGTCTCCTTTTAGGGTCGCGACTCGCTTTTTGCGCGGTCGGTAAGGACAACCTATGCGGAATTTCAGTTGATATGCGTTTTTTTTGGGCAATTTAAAAACGGCCATGTGGTCGCTCCTCAGCAGAATAACGATATGCAGCCGGTTCAGCCGCAAGGGCAGAACCGTTGAAAAGTGATCCTTTAATCCACACTCAATCCGTTGTTTCGCCAGATTTCGAACACATTCACCGGTCACTTCCATAATCGGACGCATGGGCTGCAACGCCTGCAAACCATAAAAAGAATGGGTAATGCATGCCTTGGATTTGGAAATCGAGACACATCAGCGGCGACCCCTTGCGCCGTCAGGTCGCACGCTTCTCGCGCGACGAATCCGGGACGATGACCATTTTCGCAACTTACATAATCCTTATGATGATCCTGGTGTGCGGCATCGGCGTGGACCTGATGCGCAATGAAATGGAGCGTACGAACGTCCAGGCCACAATGGATCGGGCCATTCTGGCCGCGGCCGATCTTGATCAGACCCTGGATCCGGAAGCCGTTGTGCACGATTACTTTGCCAAGTCCGGGCTCTCCGAATTCCTGACATCCGTCAGCGTCGACGAGGGCATCAACTACCGCACCGTCAGTGCGGTGGCGGCAGGCACAACGCCAACCCGGTTCATGCATCTGATGGGCGTTGATGAGTTGCCCGTTCCCGCGGGCGGCACCGCCGAGGAACGCGTCGAGAATGTCGAAATTTCAATGGTGCTCGACATCTCCGGGTCGATGGGGCGCAACAGCAAGATGTCAAACCTTCAGGATGCGGCGAAGGCGTTCGTGGACACCGTCATTCAGGACACAACCGACGATCTGATTTCAATCTCACTTATCCCATACACCGCTCAGGTGAATGCCGGACCGGACATCTATAGTGAGTTAAAGACCAACCATCGGCACAATTATTCGCACTGCATCGACTTTGAGGAGAACGATTTCCTCACGTCCACGATCAGCTTCACGCGCACATACGAACAAATGCAACACTTTGAAGAAGGGTATGACTATTACTCTTCGAGGCGTATTGGGAATCCGGGCTGCCCGCAGCAAACCTACGAACGGATCGTGCCTTTCAGCCAGAACAAGACCAGCCTGAAGGCAACCATCGACGATTACCGGGCGCGGGCCAACACATCCATTCACCTCGGCATGAAATGGGGTGTGGCGCTGCTCGATCCGTCTTTCCGCCCGATCACGCAGGCGCTCGCGCTGGACGACAAGATCGACGGTGTCTTTGCAAGCCGCCCGCAGGATTACGACGACGCCGAAACCATCAAGACTCTGTTGCTGATGACGGACGGTGAAAACGTCAATACGACACGCATCCAACCGTGGTACTACAACAGCAACAGTGAATATGTGCATTGGTCCAAATATCCGCTGTACTGGTACCTCAACAACCACAACGTGGGCAGTTGGAACAACTGGCGTTACACGAAATATACCTCTGGTCAGGCCGACACGATGTTGTCCAACATTTGTGATGCGGCCAAGGCCAAGGGGATCATCGTCTGGTCCATCGGGTTCGAAGTCACGAACCACTCCGCAAATGTCATGGAAGACTGTGCCTCCTCGCCCAGCCACTTCTTTCGGGTCGAGGGGGTCGAGATTACCGAAGCTTTCGAGGCTATCGCCAAGCAGATCAATCAACTGAGGTTGACACAATGATACGCCGCGCAGCGACGATCCTCCGTCAGTTCAAACGAGACGAAAACGGTCAGATGCTGATCGAATTTGCCCTTGCCGTTCCGCTGATCTTCACGCTGTTCATGACGTCTGTCGAAATGGGCATCTATTCCATGCGTCAGATGTTTCTGGACCGCGGGCTTGATATGGCGGTGCGTAATGTCCGGCTCAACACGGGCGTGAACTATACGCATCACGACATCAAAGTCATGATTTGCCAATATTCACACTTCCTCGAAGATTGCGAAACGGCCCTCAAGCTGGAATTGCACCCGATCGACCCGCGTGCCTTCGCCGGCTTTGACAGTCCCGAGGACTGCGCTGACATCTCGCAACCTGTCACGCCTTCGCGGACGTTTGTGCATGGGGGCGAGCATCAGCTGATGCTTGTCCAGGCCTGCTATATGTTCGATCCGGTGTTCCCGACATCCGGTCTTGGATACGCATTGACCAAAGACGGTTCGGGCCGTTCGAAAATGATCTCCCTGTCCGGATTTGTACAGGAACCAAACTCATGACCCGCTGCGCCCGCATGTTCCGTCGCTTTCGCGATGACGAGGAAGGCAGCATCGCTGTCGAGACCCTTCTGATTGTGCCAGTGATTTTCTGGGTCTACCTGACGATGTTCTCGATCTTTGATGCCTACCGTCATCATTCGATCAACCAGAAAGCCGCCTATACGATCGGCGACATCATCTCGCGCGAAACGACGCCGATCGACGGCAGCTACATGCAAGGGACCCGCGAATTGCTGGCCTATCTGACCGCAAACGAAGCGAGCAAGGTCGCCATTCGGGTGACAAGTGTCAAATACGATGCCGAAAACGACGTGTACAAACGTGATTGGTCCCACACGCAGGGCTGGGTGCCGAAACTTGGCAACAACGAGGTCTCTGCGCTCAGGGATGACTTGCCCGTGCTGCCACATAACGAACGCGTCATGGTGGTCGAGACATTTGCGAAATACGAGGCACCGTTCAATACCGGTCTGTCAGACCGCGAAATCCACAACTTTGTATTTACGCGTCCGCGCTATGCGCCGCGGGTCTTGTGGTCTGACGGCTGATCACTTGGCGTCCGAACGATCAAGCTCGCGTTGTGCAATCATCGCCGAAATCATCTCGGCCATGAATTTTGCCTGGGGTCCGGGCACCATGCCGCCGACACCAATGCGGGACCCGATCCGCCACCACATGCCGGGACGCCATGTCCGGCCCTGCCCTGAGGACAGCCGGATCAAAAATCCGTTCGATGGTTTGAAGGCAAAAGCACCGCGGTCGAGTGATACTATGTCCTCGACGCGCGCGATCAATATGCCCGACGTGTCGCGCAACTCGTGTTCTGTCAGTTCCAGAGCATTTCCGGTGGCCTTGCGCATCCTTTCGGCGATCCAGATCGATCCGCCCCCCATGGCCAGCAAAAACAATTGCCAGCCAATCTCGGGCGGCTGCGTGAGCGCCACGTAAATCACCATCAAAGACAGGACATAAAGCGACCCTATTCCAAGAATGCGCCGCCCCATGGAGGAGTGGATCACGGCAAGGACTTCGGGCTCGGATGAATTCGTATCAGACATCCGCTGCTCGTAGCCCGCACTGCCCCCGCTCGCAAGTCCCCGCCATGGCTTTAGCGGCGCACGATGACTTCGGCACCGACCTCTTCGGGTTCGTCATCTGTCATTTCGGGCGGAAAGCCCGGCGCCGTCACGTCCAGCCCCGTCGCGGCCTCAAGCCGTTTGATGATGTTCGGTGACAACTCACGCGGACCGAATTTGGCGATCCCATCCTGAAAGATATCGATCAGCAACGGGTTCAACTCCAACGGCACCCCGGCCCGATCCGCCACGTTCTGAAACAGTCCGATATCCTTGGCCACGAGGTCCATCGTAAAGGAAATGTCACGGCTCCCGTTCAGGATAACCTGACTTTCCGTTTCGTGGACAAAGGAGGTGCCCGAACTGATTGCCATCGCCTCATAGGCGACGCCCAGGTCCATACCCGCGCCTTTTGCCACGGTCAGCGCCTCGGCACAGCTGACAAGGTTCGCAGTCGCCAGATAGTTTGTAATGACCTTCAGAATGGAGGCGCTGCCCAGATCGCCAGTGTGCAAGACCCGCCGTCCCATTGTAGTCAGAAGCGGCAAGATCCGCTCAAACGTCTCCCGGTCGCAACCGGCGAAAATGCTGATGTTGCCGGTGTCCGCCCGGTGACAGCCGCCCGAGACCGGGCAATCGACCGCAGCCCCACCGGCCGCGATAACCTGCGCACCGATCCGTTTGACCTCGGCCTCATCGGTTGTCGACATCTCCATCCAGATTTTTCCGGGCGCGACGTGAGGCAACATCTGCTCCAGCACGGCGGCGGAGGCCGCAGGATTGGGCAGGCACGTGATCACCGCATCGCAGCTTTGCATCAGATCAGCCGGGCTTTTGCCATCACGGGCGCCTGCCGCAGCTTTCCCTGCGACGAAGTCCGTGTTCAGATCGTGAACCGCCACGTCGTGACCGTTCCGGATCAAACTGCCGGACAGTTTTCCCCCCACATTTCCCAACCCGATGAAACCAATTTTCATGACACGTCTTTCCTTGTCTTTTACTTTCAAGGACTGCAGCATGCCGCTCCTTGTCCGTCCTGTTTGCGACATGGCGCGACCGGAATTTGCAACTTTCCGCCCCCTTCGGGCGCGCGCCCGATCGCCCCGAAGTCGTTGAAGCCTTCTGCATTATTCCACGCCGGAAAATGCGCAGTTTGGCTTGCGCCCGGATGTCAGGTATCGCCCTTGCCGGTGTCGTCCTTGTTCAGGTTCAACGCCATCATCGCACTCTTGCCAAGCGGCACCCCCGCGAAAGGCCCCCCGTGCCGATAGTCCGATGGATCAAGAGGATCGAGCGGTTCGGAATTGGCATAAATCTCTTCTGCGAACTGTTCTGCGTTGTCGCGCGGTCGAAACCCCAAATGCTTTGCCCCGGAATTGTCCACGGGCGCGCGATCGTTGTCCGACACGCCGTAGATAACCGAAAACCCGACGATAGGCGTATCAATTGCCCGCTGCACCAACAGGATCATGTCGTCATAGCTGAGCCAACTGCCGACGGCGCGTGGGTTTGTCACCTGCGCACAGGACAAGATGCGCAGACACACGCATTCCAGCCCACGTTTTTCCCAGTACATCCGGCCCAGATCTTCGGAAAAGCACTTGGCAAGGCCGTAAAACGTATCGGGGCGATGCGGCACGTCAATGCCAATCGCCTGCGTCTTGGGATACATGCCGACCGCGTGGATAGACGACGCATAGACGACCCGCCGGACACCGTGACGCGAGGCGGCCTCCCAGACGTTATAGGAGCCGATAAAGTTTGGCCCCAACAACTCTTCGAACGGAGCTTCGTCTACAATTGCGCCGAAATGCACAACCATATCGGCCCCTTCGAGCAGCGGGCCAATCTCGTTCATATTGGCGACATCCGCCCGCACATAGGTCTCGTTGGCCGCAAGATCATCGATGCTCTCGACGATATCGGTACTCACCAAAGTGTCACACATTTTCGCCAATGGTCCGCGTAGATACGACCCCAGGCGTCCGGCCGCGCCGGTTAAAACAAGCTTTTTCATTTGATATCTCCGAAAGTCAAATCACTGCTATTTCGATGATCGGTGTGCCACGCGCGATGTGGGCCATGGCCGGAAAACCCATTGAGAAAGTTGAAGTTCTCAACATCGGGATGCGGTCCCATGATCGCGCCGCCGTCGATGACGACATCGTAGTGCATATCTGGAGGCGATTGCAGATTTCCTGCCATGCGAAGTCTTTCTTTCCTGCGGCCTGCTTTGCACAGGTCCATCTGAAACCGGCGCAGGATGTCTGGTGCACATTGCTGCAATCATGTGCCACGCACCAGCCCTTTTGGCACATTCCGACCTGCCCGGAGCAGGCGCATACTGGGAGCCGCACCCGGCTCTAGCCTGCGTCGTCGAGCCCGGATACACGAAAGACCTCAACCGGGGCATGAATACCCTTCAATGCGATCGCGCCGACGGCGTCGGCCGAGAAATCATCCTCGACGGCTGTATAGGCGCGCGGGCTCAGCAAAATCTCGCCGTCATCGGCCTGGTCGCACAATCGCGCGGCCAGATTAACCGCCGTGCCGCTTGCCGTGTAGTCGTACCGCCCCGAGGAACCGACCATGCCCACCGTCGCATATCCCAGCGAGATGCCCACGCCAAAGCCAAGTTTGTGACCATGGCGCCGCCAGCCCTTGCAAAGCTCGCGCATCCGCGCCCGCATCGCAATTCCCAGCCGCAATGCATCGCCCGCCGGGTCATCGCAGGGCAGCGGATCGTTGAACAGCACCATGATCCCGTCACCCGCCCGGGTATCCACACCAGCCCCATGGGCCGCAATCAGCGCGCCCATCTCTTCGTGATAGGATTGAAGCACCTCAATCGTTTCTTCGGGTTCTGCCGTTTCGCAAAAGGCGGTAAAGCCGCGGATATCGCAGAACAGTACTCCCAACAGCGCGCGGTGGCTCGCCAGCAGCTTTTCCGACCCTTGCGACACGACCGTATCGGCCACTGCCGCAGGCAAAAAGCGTTTCAGCCGCCCCATCCGCTCTATCTCGCCGACCTGTTCCTTCACCCGATCGCCAAGTTCGGCATTCAGAGTCTCGAGCGCTTTGAATTGACGCACATTCTCGATGGCAATCACCGCTTGCGCGGCGAAACTTTCAACAAGAGCAATCTGATCATCGCTAAAGGCGAGGACATCGCGGCGATAGAGCGCGATATTACCGATGGCTTGCCCCCCATGGATCAAAGGGACGGCCAAGAATGTCCGAATACCTTCAACATCCACCATTTCACGGCGCGTCGGCTCTCCCTCCCGATACCGCTCGGTATCTTTGAGGTCCACGCACTGCGTCACGATCCCGTCGCGCATCGAACGTTCAGTGTAAAGCTCGTGGACATAATCGCCCCCTTCAAGATTCCAGACCGTCTTGCCGACCTGGATCAGTCGCAAATCATCCCCCCAATGCGCGACCAGTCGCCCGGCTTTGCGATCCGGATCGACGATATTCAGGCTTGCCATCGGAGATCCGCATAAGGTTGCCGCCCGGTTCAGGATCATATCAAAGACCGGCGCTTCGTCGTCGCGGCTCTTGCTGATCAGTTCCAGTACTTCAGCCGAAGCACGCTCCCGCTTGAGCCGTGTCTGGATTTCACGAAACTGGCGCACGTTCTCGATAGCAATGACCGCTTGGGCCGCAAAACTGCGTACCAACGCTTCATCTTCGTCAGAAAACGGCGACACCTCGCGACGGTACAGGATAATTGCCCCAATCCCTTGCCCATCGTGTACCAGGGGCACCGCAATTACGCTGCGGATACCGCCAATCTCAACTGTTGCCACACGACCCGGATTACCCTTCCGATACAGGTCATCATCCTTGATGTCGGCGTAGCGCAGCACTCTGCATTCCCGAATGGCCCGGACGGCGTATAGTTCTGAACTCTCGAAGTCTTGATGAAATCCATCAAGCATTTTGGCGTATTCAGGCACAGCGCCGCAATGTGCGGGAATGCTCACAAACTCTCGGTTCTGGTCAGCCAACGACAGAATTGCCATGGGGGCGTTACACAAGCGCGATGCGCTTTCGAGGATAATGTCGAAAACTGGCAAATCATCGTCGCGCGACTGGCTGATGACCTCGAGAATTCTCCGCGTAGCCCCTTCCCGATCCAGCCGGATCTGCACTTCACGGAATTGACGCACGTTTTCGATGGCGATGACGGCTTGGGCGGCAAAGGTTTCAACCAGTTCGATGTGCCGTTTTTCAAACGGCAGCACTTCAAGCCGGAACAGCGTGATGCAACCGATGGCGTCCCCGCCTTTCATCAGCGGCACGAACAGAACGCTGCGGATGCCGATGTCATCCACCATCGAGCGTACGACTGGGCTGTTGGCGGCGTAAAGGTCGCTGTCTCCCATGTCGGAAAACGCGACCAGCCTGCCTTCGAGAATACAGCGCGCCGCATAGGACACGTTGCCATCCATCGGCATCCGGCCCTGACGGAAGTGATCCAGCGAGTTTTCGGGAACGCCACGCTGCGCCGCCAATGTCTGAAGAGTGTCGCCCTTTTTCGCCAAAATAAGCCCTGACATCGGCGCGCCACACAGCGCTTGGGCATTTTTCAGGATGGCGTCGAAGACCGGCAAATCGTCACTTCGGCTTTGGCTGATCGCGTCCAGGATTTCGCGCGTCGCAGCTTCACGCTCAAGCGCTTGCGTCAGCCTGGCCTGCGTATCGTCGATGCTGTGTGTGTTCTGCTGGTCGTCCAACGTCGCGCCCCAATTCCCCGCCTCGCAAGCAACAACGTAGACGGGTGACATTAACGTGACCAGTCAAATGGGCAGCGGAGACGCGCATTCGCTCTGTTCCATCCTCAGATTGAGCGGTTGAACTGCCATCAACGCCTTTTCAGGACCTTGGATTTGGCCTGCCCAACGGACTTGGGCAGGCCAATTGTTTGCCTTTAAGCCTGAACCGCTTTCATGAAGCGATCTTTGATGACCACAGGGTCCTTGGTGATGACCGGCAGCTTGATGTTACCGCTCTCGCATTTGCACACGATGATGGTCATCTTTTTGCTGTCGATGGCCGCTTGCAGCACCGTGCCGGTGTCTTCGGCCTTGCACGTCACCACGTTTTCGCAGCCGCACGCCGCCGCCACGTTTTCAAGCTTGGTTTTCTTGCCCGCATAGGTGGGCTGATCCCCGGTCGATCCATAGGAGCCATTATCAATAATCAGCAAGATATAGTTGTCTGCCACATTGTTGGCGATGGTCGGCAGCGTGCCAAGGTTCGTCAGAACGGACCCATCCCCATCAATGGAAATCACGGTCTTGGGTTGCGACAAGGCAAGGCCCAGACCGATGGAGGAGGACAGACCCATCGTGCCCAGCATGTAGAAATTGGTGGGCTGATCATCGATCATGTGCAATTCTTGGCTGGGCAGCCCGATGTTGCAGACGACAAGGTGGTCACGGAGAATGGGCGCGATCTCGCGCAGGATTTCGGAACGGATCATTGGTCGCCATAGCCTCCCCAGAAGTTGGCATCGGTCAGGATCGCGACCGGCTTGTTGCACATGAATGTGTATTTCAGGATCGCATCCAGCTCTTCCACATCCGACTGATGGTGAAAGTGATAGGTGGGGATGTTCATCTGGGCCAGAAGGGCCTTGGTGTGCACAGCCATCTCGACCTGACAGGCCACAGGCTCGCGCAGCTCACCGCGATACGAGATCAGCATCGGCAAAGGCATCCGGTAATACTGGATCAGCGTCGCCAGCGTGTTGATGGTGACCCCGATGGCGGTGTTTTGCATGATGATCGCAGGGCGCTTGCCACCCATATGGGCCCCGGCACACAGCCCCATCCCCTCGTCTTCCTTGTTGGAAGGAATGTGGAAAATCTCGTCGCGGGCGTCGATCTCTTCGATCACACCGGCCAACTGCTTGCAGGGGACCGTGGTGACAAAGGAGACGTCATTGGCGACAAGATCATCCGTGATCTTCTTGTCGATGTTCATCAGGGGGGCCTTTCAGGTTGGGGCATCAAATATCTGGCGCGTGAATGTATGCGCAGGTCGGTTTGAGAACGGTTTTGTTTATGTCAGTCCGAAGTCCGATGGACGTGTACGGCACAATTCGCATGACGCACCACGCGTGCCGCAGTCGAGCCGAGGAAATAGTCGCTCAAACCCGGTCTGTGAGAGCCCATCACGATACAATCGATACCGTTGGCATTGGCGAAATCAATGATCGAGCGCGATGAGTGGCCCGTGATGAGGACGGGCGTTACATTTTGCAAACCCGCGACTTTTTCGGCCATCGTCGCCTTGGCGCGAGCCACCCCGGCCTCGATTGCGCCCTCATCAAGATAAGCCTTCGCAGATCCTTGAACCTCTTCGTGCACGTGCAGCGCGATGATCTCGCAGTCGTCATCTCCGACGGCCCTGGCAACAGCAAGCGTGTGCGGCGAGATGTTGTGGTCAAGCGCCATTGGCACGAGGATTTTGCTGTACATGTTATCTCTCCATCATCTGTTGGCGGCTTTGTCAGGGCCAAGGGTGCAGGACAATCTTTGGCGAGGCAACCGTGCCCGCCCGCAGGTCGGAAAAGGCAGCCGCACCATCTGCCAAAGCCCGCGTTTCAATCCAGTCAAGCGGACCAAGCCGACTATCAAAGATTGCCTGGGCCGTGTCGCGGAAATCCTGCGCAGTGTATGTATAGGTGCCGATGAAGGTGATCTCTTGCAAAGTCATCCGGCGGATATCAAGCCCGCCCATATCTTCACCCAAACCAATATGCACAATCACCCCACCCGGTTCCGTATGGGCCGATGCCGTCGCACGGGTTGCGGCATAGCCCACCGCGTCTATCACCATACCATATTGGCCTTGAGCTGTCGCCGTGGTGTCTTGCCCGCACGCCTCCTGCAAAAATTGACGGCGGGCGGCGTTCGGCTCAACGATCGTGACCTCTTGCAGTCCTTGCGCCTTGAACGCCAAAGCCGCCGCGAGACCAATCGCTCCACCGCCAATGATGAGCGCGCGCTTGTCCGCTCCGGGATCAAGCGCTTCAAGCCCAAGACGCACGGCATGCCAACTGACGGCCAGCGGTTCCGCCAGTGCGGCATGGTCCAGCGAAACGGTATCGGGAACCTCAATCAGGTTGTCGGAGGGCATGGCCACATATTGGGCAAAGGCCCCTTCGCGCGGCGGCATCGAGATGATCTGACGTCCCGGGCACAGATTTTCACGCCCGGTCTTGCAGGCGGTGCATGTGCCGCAATGAACCAGAGGATTGATTGTGACCCGTATGCCATCCCGCGGGCCGCCCATGATGACACCGGCAGCCTCATGCCCGAGGATCAGCGGCGCGGGCCTGCGCGCATCATGCCCCAGATAGGCGTGCATGTCAGAGCCGCAGATGCCGACGGCATCAATGCGCACGACCTCTTCGCCCGGCGCAGGCACCGGATCAGCGGCATCCCGAAACCCGAGGGTTTCCACCCCATCATAAATCAGCGCTTTCATTTCGCGGTATATCCTCCATCCACCATCAGCACCTGACCGGTGACATAGCCAGATGCGTCGGAGCACAAAAACAGCAGCGGGCCGTCGATGTCTTCCATACGACCATTGCGACCCACGCAGGTTTGTGCGGCATTGCGCGCCGCACGCTCGGGGTCATCAAAGACGGCCTTGGTCAGCTCCGTTGGAAAGAAGCCCGGCCCGATCGCATTGGCCGTAATCCCGTCCTTTGACCAACTTTCCGCCATGGCGCGCGTCATCTGGCCAACACCTGCCTTGGTCGTGCCGTAAGCGATGCCCCCGGCGAAGGCCCGCGTCGTCTGTAGCGAGGCAAAGTGCACGATCCGTCCCCAGCCTTTGGCCTGCATCGCGGGTACCAGGGCCTGGCTCAGAAAGAAAGGGGCGGACAGGTTCAATGCCAGCGTGATGTCCCAGCCCTCCTCCGTGACGTCGCTCGCCGCTTCACGGGTGTTGATGCCCGCCGCGTGCACAATGATGTCTGGCGATCCGAACGGGGCCGCGACCTGCTGTGCCAATGTTGCGATACAGGTGCGATCTGCGAGGTTCGCCACCACATAGGCCGCCGCATCCCCTGCATCGGCTTGCCAACGGGCCAGTTCATCAACCCGCCGGGCCACACCGACCACCCGCGCGCCCGCAGCCATCAATACGTCGGCGGAACGCTGTCCCAGCCCGGAACTTGCGCCGGTTACGCAAGCCACCCGGCCGGTCAGATCAAACAAGGCGCGTGGATCAGCCATCGGCTGTCAGGTCAAACGTCTCGTCGGGAAAGTACTTGGCCAGACGCACATCAGCGGCGCGAGCATGGCCTTCCATGCCTTCCAGACGGGAAATCCGGGCTGTCGCTTCGGCCACGGATTTGGAGCCTTCGCGCGTGGCCCGCTGCCATGTGACGATCTTCATGTATTTGTGTACCGACAAACCGCCTGTGTAATTCGCAGCACCTGACGTTGGCAGCACGTGGTTCGTGCCTGACGCCTTGTCGCCGTAAGACACGGTTGTCTCCTCGCCCAGGAACAACGATCCGTAACAGGTCAGACGGTCCAACCACCAATCCAGGTCTTCGGCCTGAACGGTCAGGTGCTCCGGCGCATAGGCGTCGGAGGTCGCCGCCATTTCTTCACGGTCTGCGCACAAAATCACTTCAGCATAGTCGCGCCATGCCGCGAAAGCGTTCTCGCGGTTCACGTCCGGCAGATCGTCGATCAGGGTCGGCACCATCTCCATCACCTTCTCGGCCAGCGCACGGTCATCGGTAACCAGCCAGACGGGCGAGTTATACCCGTGCTCTGCCTGACTGACCAAATCGGTTGCCACGATATGCGCGTCCGCAGAACCATCTGCCAGAACAAGGCTATCGGTGGGACCCGCGATCATGTCGATGCCGACTCGTCCGAACAGGATGCGCTTGGCTTCAGCCACAAACTGGTTGCCGGGGCCCACGAGAATGTTGGCCTTGGGCAATCCAAACAGGCCGAATGTCATGGCAGCGACGCCCTGCACGCCGCCCATGGCGAGGATCTTGTCCGCGCCGCAGATATGCGCCGCATAGATGATCGCCGGGGCCACGCCGACACCCGGCCGCGGCGGGGAACACGCCGTGATATGAGTACAGCCTGCGACTTTGGCGGTGGTCACCGTCATGATCGCGCTGGCAATATGGCTATAGCGCCCACCTGGGACATAGCAGCCCGCCGCATCCACCGGAATGGCGCGCTGCCCTACGGTCATACCCGGCACGACCTCATATTCGATATCGGCGACGGTTGCTTTTTGTGCCTCGGCAAAACGGCGCACGTTGTCATGGGAAAACCGAATGTCGGACTTCAGTTTTTCGGGCACCACGGCACAGGCTGCTTCGATCTCTTCCGCAGTCAGCAGGACATTGCCTTCGTACTGATCGAACTTGGCCGCGTATTCCAACGCTGCCGCGTCGCCTCCAGCCTCGATATCATCAAGAATCTTGGACACGATCTCCTTCACATCCGACGCCCCGGAAGACGAAGTGAGCGTGGCTTTCTTTAGATACTCAACAGGCATTTCTATGATCCTACTTGTAGATTTCTGGCAGGAACGTTGTCGAAATCGCGGGGATGTAAGCGATGAACAGGACAACAACGAACATGCATAAAACGAATGGTACGGCGCGGGCGGCAATCTTGAGGATGGATTCGCCCGTTATCCCGGAAACAACAAAAAGGTTGAGTCCGAGAGGCGGCGTAATAAACCCAACACCCAGTGCAGTGATCATCATGATACAGAACTGTATCTCATTCATGCCGATGTTATCTGCCAGCGGTTTCAAGATGGGTGCAAGGATTACTATGTTTGGAGTCGTCTCCATCACGCAACCTGCAGCAATAAGAATACCGATCATAAGTAAAATCAAAATCCACGGCTCATTTGTCAGCCCCGTGATCGATGTCACGAATCCCTGAGGCACCCCCATGATCGCAAGCGCCTCGGCCAGCGGGGCGGAAAACGCGATAATGGGCAGAATCACCCCGTTCACCTTGGCGGAGCTGAGCAACATCGCAGGGAAATCGGCCAGTTTCAGCGTGCCCATGACAAAGCCCATGATGATCGTCACGATGACGGCTGTGGCACCCGCTTCCGTTGGCGTCAAACGGCCGGAGAAGATGCCGTAAAAAATGATGCCGGGCACGATGAACGCGTACCAGCCTGACGCCAGCGAGCGGCGCAGGTTCGCAAACCACTCCGAAAACGTCAGCATGCCGCCGCCTTCGTAGTCGTAGATGCGGTTGACGATCAGGTTTGTGATCAGGATCGAGAACAGGATCGCAAGGCCGGGGATCAACGCCGCCAGAAACAGGGTCGAGGCGGAAATGCCCAGCACAAGGCCGATGATGATGTAGGCAATCGATGGTGGGATCAGGATGCCGGTACAGGCCCCGGCAGCAACCAGCGCACAGGCGTAGGGGCGCGGATATCCGCTCTCGACCAGACGGGCGATCGTCATCCGACCCACAGCCGCAGCACCCGCCGCGTCTGAGCCGGAGATTGCGGCAAACATGCCGCAGACAAGCACGGTGGCAGAGCCAAAGCCCCCCTTGGCAAAATTGGTCAGCGCCTCGGCCACATCCAGAAATTTCCGCGAGAGACCCGTGCGCACCAGCACGTCACCGGTCAGGATGAACAATGGCACCGCTGTGAGCGCAAAGGCGTCGATCCCGGAAAACAGGCTCTCTCCCACAAGACTGAGCGGCAGATCGCCGGACATCCACAGCATGACGATCGCTGCCGATCCGATGGCCGCCCACACGGGTACGGCGAGCCCGATCAGCGCCACGAACAAAATTACGGGCACATAGAAGTCCCAGCCCAGGTCGACCGTCTGATTGATTTGTTGCCAAAGCATTGCCTATCCCCTCAATCGAACAGTGTATCGCCTTCGTAGACATCGACACCGTCTCGCAGGGCTCTGAGGTCTCGAAGGAAGGATTGCAGCAATCGCCAGATCATCAGCGTAAAGCCGACAGGCACAGCCATGATGAACCAAACCTTCGAGATGCGAAGACCGTCCGTGACCGACCCGAATTTCGCCGAGACGAGAACCGTCTCGATCGACCAGAAGAGCGCGACAAGCGCCACAGCGAACATCACCAGATCGCCGAAAATATACAGCAGCGCCTTGGGACGCGGCCCGAGGTAGTGCATCACCACGTCAATCCGGATGTGCGCGCGCTCTTTCACGGCGACGGCAGCGCCGACCCACGCCAGATAGATGAAGGAATAGCGCACAATCTCTTCCCCCCAGATGGACGAATACGAGAACACCTCGCGTCGCAGCACCTCGATGGCCATGGTCACGACCAGCATCACGTAGAAGCCCAGCAGCAGCCATCGTTCCGCGTTGCGATCAATATTTCGCAAGGTTTCCATACGCCCTCCAGTGGTTACAGACAGATCCGCCCCGGTCCCAAAGACCAGATCAAAAACCTGCTTTGTTCAGTGAAAGTGCGGACGCCTTCGCAGGCGTCCGCAGTTGAAGTATTCAGGCGTCGTGCACGTAATACTTGCCTTGTGTTCCCGCCGCTTCGACCAGCTGTTCGAAGGTGTCCATCGATCCCGCAAGCTCGACCTTGAACGCGTCCCATTCGGGGCGCTGATAGCCGACAGTCTCCTGCCATTCGGCAAGTTGGGCATCACTGAGTGAGTGGAACTCGACGCCCGCCTTGCGCATCTCGGCCATGGCATAGGTACGCGCCGACGGAACTTTGGCAAGGTTCTGGTGAAAGCTCATCTCGGACGCCCATTCGATGGCCTCCTGCACGTCTGCGGGCAGCGAGTTGAACCACTCGACGTTGCAGGCGTAGACTTGGCTGTCAGGCACCGCTTGGGTAAAGGTCACATGGCTCAGGATATCCTTGAAGCCGAAGGCGTAAAGTGCCCCGACGGAGGGGTCCAGAGCATCAGCGACTCCCTGCTTGATCGCCGAAGGCGTTTCCCCCCAGGCCACCGGCGTCGGGTTCGCGCCGCCCATACGGTAGAACTGCTGCAACATCTGCGATCCCGGCACGCGGAACTTGACGCCTTGCAGATCAGAGGGCGTCATGATCGGACCGCTACCGCCTTGGCGCACGGCCATAACGCGCGGATCAATGCAGAAGTAGAACATCGGCTTGAAGCCACGCTGCTCGACCATTGCGTTGACCTCGGTCTTCCAGATGTCGGATGTGACGAGGTTGACGAAGCGTTGGTTGGCACCGCAGAAATACGGCATGTTGATGAGATCAACCGTCGGCGCAAATGGCGCGAAATTGGACAGGGAAAACTGGCCGGCGTTGATCGTCGCCCCCTGCACTTTCTGTGCCAGCGCGGAGCCGACCCCAAGTTGCCCACCCGGCGCCAGTTTGACGTAGATCTTGCCGTTGGACGCGTTCTGAAGGTTTTCCTTCACGTCCAGTTGCATCATCGGATAGCTACGCGAAGTGCCGATGACATACTCCGTGGCGAGCGTCATGACATGCTCGGCTGCCGCTTCGCGGTCGCGCTCTTCACTGGCGGTTTGCGCCGCAGCCTCGGATGACCACAGCGTGCCCGCTGCACCTGCCACAATCGCCGCGGTGAAACCGCCTGTTGCGGCCAGTTTCAGAAAATTCCGGCGCTCTTCGAATAGTAGTTCCGTCTTGTTGTTATCCATTTTCATCCTCCCTTGAAATTCCCTCAGCCTGCTTGCGTTCGTTTCGTTCCGCCTCCTTCTTCAGGATAGCGATAACGAACAGGATCGTGGCAGCAATCAGAACCAGCATCTCGCCCACGTCGCCTAGAAACGCGGCACCTGCAAAAGCACCAAGCACAACATTGGCAAAGTAGATGGCAAAGACGATGGCAGATGCTGTTAAGAACATAGTAGCCCTCCCGACCAGCTGAGTTCCGTGCCCTAGCGTAAGCGCTTACATCAGATTCATGCAAGCCCTTACATCATTTTATTTCAAGCTCTTATATTCTGCGCTATATACAGTTAGCGTTAAGACTGATGTTCACGTTTAGAAATAGCGTTGCGCAGATGGAGATGCATGGACAAGGGCCGATCCATACCGACACTGGGTGATGTCGCCGCAGCTGCGGGCGTCTCGACGGCCACTGTTTCGCGCTGCCTGAACGCACCCCACCGCGTTGTCAAAAGCACACGCGATCGCGTCATGAACTCTGTTCGCGAATTGGGATACACACCGAATTTTGGTGCCCGGGCAATGGCCGCCAAGCGCACTTATACAATCGGCGCCATCATTCCAACGATGGAAAACGCAATCTTTGCCCGTGGCTTACAAGCTTTTCAGGAAGAACTGCACCTGCGCGGCTACACGCTGCTGGTCTCCAGTTCCGCTTATCGCCCCGACGTCGAAGAAGAACAGATCCGCGCCCTTGTCGCGCGGGGGGCCGATGGGCTGCTCCTGATCGGCTATGACAGAGATCCTGCAATCCATGCCTATCTGGAGCTGCGCGAGGTGCCTGCCCTGGTTGCCTGGGCATTTTCCAACGACGACAAGCGCCCTGCAATCGGCTTTGACAATTACGCCTCGATGTATGGTCTCGCCCAAGAGGTACTGCGCCTTGGGCACCGGCGGATCGCCGTCATTTCAGGGATCACGAAAGGCAATGACCGCGCCACACAGCGCTTGAAGGGTATTCAGAGCGCGGTGCGCGACAGCCAGATCGACCCCGAATCGCTCCACATCATCGAGTCCACCTACGAGATCGAAAGCGGTGCCGCTGCCTTCGGTCAGATCATGCAGTCCGCCCGACGCCCCACGGCGGTAATGTGCGGCAACGATGTGCTGGCTGTCGGGGCATTGCAGCGCGCGCGCGTTATGGGCTTAAGGGTGCCCGAGGACGTGTCGATTACTGGATTTGACGATATTGAACTGGCGCGGATCGTTACACCCGCGCTCACAACCGTACATGTGCCACACCGCGAAATGGGCCGCAAAGCCGCCGTAGAATTGGTGAATATGGTCGAAAAGAAAAGCGGTGGCACCTCGACGCAACTGCAAAGCTCGCAGCGTTTACGCGAATCCCTGGGCCCTGCCCCGACGTGATCGGCACGCGCATCGTGACCTTGAAACGAAGCTGGGTTGGGTGCTGCGGCACAATCGGTTGGAGGCACATGACTTGCGGTGGTTTTGCACGGAGCAAATAGGAAATATCCCGAATGAGCAGCGCCCGTCACAATACCCTTACCCTCGGGCAGGAACGCGGGCTGCGGGGCCGATAACAAGACGGTAGCGTTTGGTGACCCGGGTCAGGCGTAAATCACCTGTGTGCCGACATCGCTGCAAAAACGCGCGCAGGCTGGCGGCAATCCCTTGTCGGTCACAAAAACATCGACGTCGCTGATCGACGCAATCCGCGCAGGGGCCTTGCGTTCGAATTTCGAGCTGTCGGAGACCAGAAAAACGGATGTGCTGTGATCGATGATGGCCTTGCTTACGCCGACCTCGCTTATGTCATAATCCAGAATGTCGCCATCTTCGCGCAGCGCAGAGCAGCCTATGATCGCGTAGTCGAAACGAAATTGCCGAATGGTTTCCTTGGTCAGATCACCGATCAGACCGCCATCGGAGCGGCGCAACTGGCCACCCGTCACCACCACGTCAATCTCTGGGTTGCCGGATAGAATGCGGGCGATGTTCATGTTGTTCGTCACCACCAACAATCCCTGATGGTTGAGCAGCTCAGCCGCGACCGCCTCAGTGGTTGTGCCGATATTTAGAAAAAGAGAACAATCGTTGGGAATTTGCGTGGCGCACATCCGCGCAATATCGACTTTGGTCGCCTGGTTCAGTTCACGCCGTTCGCTGTAGCCAATATTCACCGTCCTGGAGGGCAGGATGGCGCCGCCATGCACGCGCTCAAGCTGGCCAGACTCCGCCAGATCCGTGAGATCGCGCCGGATCGTTTGCGGCGTGACACCAAAATGCTCGACGAGGCCGTCCACAGTGACTTTACCTTCGCGCCGCGCGATGTTGAGGATTTCGGGTTTGCGCAAAGTTTGAACCATACTCATACCCCCTCCCGCGTTTCTTTTCGCAACCGTCTTGACGCGCATATGACTGGCGTCACGCCGCATCACCTGTTCACTTCAAGCTGGTTCAGGCTGTTATGTATCAAGAATGCACAAATAATAATACGTCATGTTCACAATACCAAAAAGATGCGATCGAAAACGAACATTTCCTTTTCCCCGCATGGGCTTTGGAAGGATTTCTTCCCGCAAAAACTTGCCCTGCGTTGTATCGGACGAGGATTCAACGGGTGACGCAAGCAACCTTGAACTGTCAGCCAGTCTGCCCAAGATCCGACATTGCCTCTGCCACCTTTCGCGGCGGCCGTTGCGCTGTATCATCGTGGCCTCCACGATCGGGAGTATTTCGAAGTGCGACCGGTGCGCCATGATCAATGATACCCGCACGCGAAACGAAACGTCACATTTGCCCACAAGGATGTCGCGATGCATGAGCGCCGCGTTGTGCAGATTGCCATCCTGCAAGAACTGCTCGTCAAGCCGATGCCCGCCTTTGTCCGCAAGAAACCGTTTGATCCGTCCTCGCAGGGCAGCAACCCTGTCCGAAAATGCGGCTCTCCTTCAGTCTGCCTTGTTTACGCTTTTGCGGCATTCCGCTAAGCATGACTCAAGGTTCGAATGCGGCAAAGGTCAAAACCTCACGACGCATCATCGTTGAAACTGTCATTTCCGATCAGGGAGGGATTGATGACATTCTCAGTTGAATCATCCACGGGTATTGCGTGCTCGATTGGGTTGATGGACACATCCGTTATTTATGACATCAATGCCGCACAGGTATTCCTGAACACCGAAGCTGGTGGCCTTTCGGTCTTGCCGCACGCAGAGTAGGAGCCCGGAATGCAGTTGTTTGCCCAAGCCTGCGGCCTGTTCCCCATGCCACAAGACGAGGACAAGGGCCGATGACCGTCGTCGGTCATGCGTTGATCAAATCCCGGCAGCACGCCGGACCACCGGGATGCAGGGCGCTTCGGCATCCTCTCAGCGCCCCAAACCTCCATGTAAAGATGGCCGCATTCGGATCGACTTCAGGATGGCAGATCCGCCACACATATTTTGAATGCCCATCCGCTATTCCAGAGAAGACACCATGAAATACGTACTGGCAATTGACCAAGGCACCACATCTTCCCGCGCCATTCTGTTTGACGAAGCCCTGACCCCCGTCGCCAGAGCACAAGAAGAGTTTGCACAGCATTTTCCGCAATCGGGCTGGGTCGAACATGATCCGGAGGATTTGTGGGGCTCCACCGTCGACACCTGCCGCGAAGTGATCGAGCAGGCGAGTATCGAAGCGACGGATATCGTGTCGATCGGGATCACCAACCAGCGCGAAACAACCGTGGTCTGGAACCGGAAGACAGGTCAAGCGATCCACAACGCAATCGTGTGGCAGGATCGTCGCACCGCCGACTATTGCAAACATCTGCGCGACGAAGGCCATGTCGAGATGTTTACCGATCGCACCGGTCTGCTGATCGACCCGTACTTTTCCGCTACCAAGCTCAAATGGATTCTCGACCACGTTGACGGGGCCCGCGATATGGCCCGCCGGGGTGAATTGCTGTTCGGGACGGTGGATACCTACCTGATCTGGAAGCTGACCGGGGGCAAGGAACACGTCACCGATGCCACCAACGCCGCGCGCACCATGCTCTATGACATACGCAAAGGCCGGTGGAGCCAGACCATCTGTGACCTCTTCGACATTCCCATGGATATGCTGCCGCAGGTCAAGAACAGCGCCGACGACTTCGGCACCAGCAGTGCGGATCTCTTTGGTCGCCCCATTCCGATCTGCGGTGTGGCAGGCGACCAGCAGGCGGCAACCATCGGACAGGCTTGTTTCAAGCCGGGTATGCTGAAATCCACCTACGGCACCGGGTGCTTTGCGCTTTTGAACACCGGCGACACGCCGGTGAAATCCAACAACCGCCTGTTGACCACGATCGCCTATCAACTTGACGGCAAGCCAACCTACGCGTTGGAAGGGTCCATCTTTATCGCGGGTGCGGTGGTGCAGTGGCTGCGCGATGGTCTCAAGATCATTCACGACGCACCCGAGACGCAGCCGATGGCCCAAGCCGCCGACGAAACTCAATCCGTTGTACTGGTGCCAGCATTCACGGGCCTTGGGGCACCCTACTGGAACCCGGACTGTCGCGGCGCAGTTTTTGGGCTGACCCGCAATTCGGGCCCCAACGAACTGGCCAAAGCAGCGCTTGAAAGCGTCGGCTATCAGACTCGCGATCTGTTGGAGGCCATGCGTGCCGACTGGGTGTCCGAAGGGGGCTCAGCCGTGCTGCGCGTCGATGGCGGGATGAGCGCCTCTGACTGGACGATGCAGTTTCTGGCCGACATCATCGGCGCGCCGGTGGATCGCCCGAAAGTGTTGGAAACGACAGCTCTTGGCGTGGCCTGGCTGGCCGGGATGAAGGCGGGACTGATGCCCGACCAGGATACATTCGCACAGCAATGGGCGCTGGAACAGCAGTTCCTGCCGCAAATGGATGAAGCGTTACGGTCGCAAAAATACACCAACTGGCAACGCGCCGTGGCCGCGACCCTGAGCTACTAGTCGCATGCAGAACGGCTGACATATTTTGGCACCTCGGGACGATCGGGGCCAAATGCGTCAACATCGGCTGGTAGATTGCACGAGTACCCCGCTGACCGAAGCAGATCCCGATATCCAGCAGCCCCTCGGGATCAGGAATGCATCCTGGCATCCAATTTCGACGGGAAGCTCCGCTTTAGAGCGTGTTGCACTTAATTGGCCTCATAGCCTGCTGCTCTGAAGAAGTTATAGCATTCCTCGTCTGAGAACAGGC